>JANXNT010000573.1 GCA_025353985.1 Limnoglobus sp. | reverse complement strand
TAATCGGTATCGCGTTCGCCGTGCTCTGCCTCGGGTGGGTGGGGATTCGCGGCTACCTGAACAGCTCGTACGGCCAACAGATCGCGAGCCAGCAACTCAGCCAACTCGTCGGCACGACGGTCGAGGTCAGCAGCCTCGGCGTCGGCACGAGTAGCACGTCGATCAGCTTGCGGATCCCCGACCCCACGCCCGAAGCGCAGAGCGACCTGATTAAAATCGGTTCGCTAGAAGCCGATGTTTCGCTTCTGAACTTGCTCACGAGCCAAGTGGCACCGACGAGCGTGACGGCGACTGACGTCGAAATTTTGCTGCGACTCGATGCGGACGGGAAGCGACTTTCGACGTTCCCGAAGTTCGCGCAGGGTGGCGGCGCATTCACGATACCCGCGATTCAACTGCACAATGCGCGCATCCGCGTTCAGTTTATGGGGCATCCCGAATTCGATTTCGGCGGCATTCACGGCCACCTCAAACGCGATGGCGAAGCGTACGTTTTAACGGGCGATGCCGACGAGCCGAAGTGGGGCAAGTGGAAGATCACTGGCAAACTGAACGCGAACGCGACCGAAGGGCAGTTCCAATTGCAAGCAGACGATGCCATATTAAGTGACGCACTTTTGCGAAGCATCCCGTACGTGCCGATGGAAGTCTGGGACCACATCTCCGCATCCGGGCAGACCGTCGCGACGATCACACTCACATTCCGGCCAGGCCACGATCTCGGGTATCGCGTCGATCTCCATCCGAAAAAAGCGACGTTGCGTTTCCCGTCGGAGGAAGTGTCGGTAACGGAAGTCCTCGGACAGATTTTAATCGAGGATGGACGTGTGACAGTGAAAGACGCGATCATGCAACTCGCCGATGGCACGGTATCCATGAACGGAAATTGCGACTTCAAGAAGCCCAATCGCGTCATTGCAACGAAGCTCGTCGCAAGTGGTGTGAACGTGACGCGTCTGCCGCAAAGTTGGGGGCTGCCGAAACAAGTGGAAGGCAAGCTTCGCGGTAACGCAAACCTAGAACTGCACATCGGAGCCGATGGCAAAATGGACCCGCGCGGCAGCGGCCGAGGGGAACTCGATGACGCCAAATTCGCAGGCCTAAACGCGAAGATCGAGTTAAAACTCCGCGGCCAAAACGGCCGGTTTCGCTTTGAGACAAACAACTAATTCCCAATTCACTATCACCGTCAATCACGGATTTTCATCATGAACGCAGGCATCCCCGACCGTCGAGAATTTATCCAGACTGGTATTGCCGGTCTGGCCGTCTCCGGAGCCGTCGCTGGAGCGGAACCGCCGAGTGTGAACGCGGGTCGCATTCCAATGCGGCGTTTCGGTAACACTCAAGAGATGGTGACGGCCATTGCCCTCGGCGGCCATGCGTCGACGAATCCGAAGTTATTCGCCGAGAAGGATAGCGTGAAACTCATCCAGCGGGCGGTTGATGAAGGCATCACGTTTATGGACAATTGCTGGGATTATCACGATGGCGTAGCCGAGGAACGGATGGGCCAAGCGCTTGCGGCAGGGGATCGGCGCGACAAATGCTTTCTCATGACGAAAGTGTGCGGACGCACCGCGAAAGACGCACAACAGCACCTCGAAGACAGCCTCAAACGACTCAAAACCGACCGTATCGATCTGTGGCAGTTCCACGAGATCGTCTATGACAATGACCCAGACTGGGTGTTCAAAGTCGACGGTGCAATTCAGGCGGGCCTCAAGGCGATCAAGGATGGCAAAGTGCGCTATCTCGGCTTCACGGGACACAAAGATCCCTCGATTCACCTCGCAATGTTATCCAAGCCTTATGAGTGGTCTGCTGTGCAAATGCCACTGAACGTAATGGACGTTCATTTCCGTAGTTTTCAGAACAAAGTGCTACCGGAGCTCAAACTCCGCGGGATCGCGGTCCTCGGTATGAAGAGCCTCGGCGGGAACGGATCGATCGTCAAGAAAGCCGGTATCGCCGTCGAGGATGCCCTGCGCTACGTGTTGTCGTTACCGATCACCACACTGGTGAGCGGCATCGATTCGGAGCAGGTACTTGATCAGAATCTGAAAATTGTACGGGACTTCAAACCGATGACCGAGGCCGAGAAAACCGCGATCGAACAGCGGACTGCAAGTATGGCCGGAGATGGTCGTTACGAGTTGTTCAAATCCTCGAAACAATTCGTTGGCCCCGTACACCGAAAACAACATGGTTTCGATATTTTGGAAGGGCCATAAGCGATCGAGTTCCCAGACTTCTGCACATAACCTCGCAACTACCCCGTCTTCCTCTTGGCACTGCGTTTCCGAAGTAATTCATCGACCGTTGTGCCGAGCAACAACGTTGTGCCGATGACGACGGGTTCTACGGCACTCGGAATTTCGAGGAAGATAATCAGGTTCTTCAACAGCGGCAGCACGGCGGCACCGAGGACGATGCCGAGCGCGGTTCCCGACCCGCCACGTAAACTCACGCCACCGAGCACGGCACCCGTAATCGCTTCGAGTTCGTATGCCATGCCCGCGTTATCGGGCTTCACGGAGCTGTCTTTCAACAACAACAAAATCCCGGCGAGGGCCGCAAGTGTCGAGCCGATCATAAAGGTGACAATCCGCTGTCGGTCCACATTCACCCCGGCGTATCGTGCCGCTTGTTCGCTGTAACCGACCGCGTACCAGTACCGGCCGTACGAGGTCTTTTGCAAGATTAGGCCAACCACGACCGCGATGACGCCGAGCAACACGAGCATCGCCGGGAACGCGAGTTTGCCATCGGCTTCGTGGCCCGTCAGGTAGAATCGCAACCAGTCGACGCTCGGTGCGAAACTCGGTTTTTCGCGCAGAATCGCGTTCATCCCCACTTGAAGATCGTTCGTCAGAAGCCGCGCAAGGCCGCGATAGACGAACAGCCCGCACAGCGTAATTAGGAACGCTTGCAGCCGAAGTTTCGTGACAAGAATGCCGTGCAGAAAACCGATCGACGTGCCGCCCATCAAGGTGATGATGAATGCACTGTACGGATGCACGCCGTTCTTGAGCAAGACGCCGAACGACGTGGCGGCGAGTGCCACGACCGCACCAATACTGAGGTCGATACCGCCCGCAATCATGACGACGCCGACGCCGATGGCCATGACGCCGTAGAAGCCCTGGCGGTTGCCGACATCGATGAGGTTCGACGAATCGAGCGCAGATGGGCGCGTAGCGTAAAGGGCTGCGTACAACCCGACGAGCAACACCAAAACGCCTGCAATCCGATTCATTCGCTGCCTCCCGTTGCGAGTCGCATCACCGCTTCTTCGCTTAATTCTTCGCGTTTCAATTCGCCCGCAATGTGGCCTTCGTGCATGACGACCGCACGGTCCGACATGCCGAGGAGTTCTTCGAGATCGCTGGTAATCATCCAGATCGCGACGCCCTGCCCCGCGAGTTCGTCGATCAGCCCGTAAATCTCCGCCTTCGCGCCGACATCGACCCCACGCGTCGGCTCGTCCAGGATCAAGAGCTTCGGCCCGCGTGCCAGCCATTTGCCGAACACGACTTTTTGCTGGTTACCCCCAGATAGCAAACCGACGGTCTGCCTCGCGCTCGGCGTCTTCACGCGCAGCCGCTGTATCGACTCGCGATGGAGTTCGGATTCCCCCGAACGGCTGAGCCACGAATACCGCGAAATTCGACCGAAGTTTGGCAGACTGAGGTTTTCGCCAACGGTCGCATCGACGATCAACCCGTTGAGTTTGCGGTCTTCGGGAACGAGGTAAATGCCGGCATTGATGGCATCGCGTGGCGAGCGAATTTGCACCGGTTGGCCGGCGAGTTGGATCGTTCCACCGATGATCGTACGAATGCCGAAGATCGCCTCCGAGAGTTCCGTACGGCCCGCCCCGACCAACCCCGCCATGCCGAGGACTTC
>JANXNT010000565.1 GCA_025353985.1 Limnoglobus sp. | reverse complement strand
CAATCGGTCAGGCCGAGGTCATCTTGAATGAACGGCGCAGCTTTACCGATGCACATGCGGTCGAGGTACAAAATGAGTGTGAGGCCGCATAAGTATGCGAGTGTTGCGTAGCGCGCGTTCGTCGGCGGGTCAGGAACGGGCATTTACGCAACCCTGTATTTGGCGATCGTGTCGAGGTTCACCGTCACCCCGAGGCCGGGCCGGTCGGAAATACTCGCGAAGCCATCGCTCACGGCGAACGGCTCGTGTGTGATTTCGTGACGCAAAGGCGAGTCCGCCATGCAGAACTCGACAACGTCGATTCCGGGAAGTGCGGCCATCACGTGCAGGCTCGCGGAGATCGTGATCCCGCTTTTGAACGTGTGATTGCAGACGCGCTTGTGACGAGCGATCGCAGCCCGTCCGACGGCAATCATGGTTGTAATTCCGCACCGCGACGGGTCGGGCTGAATCCAATCCAACTCGCCTTCGTCGAGCATTCGCAAAAACTCGTCGAGCCGGCAAGCCGTTTCCCCCGCTGCAATCGGAGTCGGGCTGACGGCGGAGAGTTTCCGATAACCCGCGAGGTCGTCGGGGTGCAGCATTTCTTCGAGCCAATACGGGCGGAATTCAGCGAACTGGTCGGCCCGCCGAATCGCGGTGCGTGCGTCGAAACACTCGCCGGCGTCGATCAGTAAATCGACCGATTCGGCCAACCCTCGCCGGGCTTCGCGAACGAGGGCAATGTCGTTGGCTTCGGACTGCCCCATCGGCCCCCAACCGAACTTAACTGCAGTGAATCCCCCGTCGGCCCAACGCCTGGCGATGTCGTAAGTCGCGGCGGGTGTGTCGCCGAACAGTACGCTGGAATACGCACGCATCCGCGTCTGAAATGGCCCGCCCAACAGTTGGTAGATCGGTTTGTCGAGAGCTTTCCCCGCAATGTCCCACAGTGCCATATCGACACCCGCCATCGCATGAACGGCCACGCCGCCACTCGAATAATAATTGGTCGCCACGCGCATGCGGTGATTGCAAACGTCGATGGCGAGCGGGTCCATGCCGACCAAAACGCGAGCCAACCCGGAGCAGTTCGAATGCGACATCGGGGCATCGACCACGGCTTTCACTGCTGACGGGCACGAGTCGACTTCGCCCCATCCGCTGATTCCACAATCGGTGTCGATGCGGATCAGGCAAGTATCTTGGGTGCCATCGGCCGCCGCGCTGACTTGCGGTAGCCGCAACACGATGGCTTCGACTTGCGTGATAATCATCGCGCACCGCCTTCGGACTTGCTGACGGACCGTTGGCCCCACGGCATCGGCATTGTGGGCGGAACGCGGTGACGATCGTTGCGGGCATCGCGTGGCCGATCTTTCCACCACGTGACGAGGGTCACGAGTTGCTTGACCGCTTCGAGGTAGGCACGTTCGCCTTTCGCTTCGGTCGCTTTCTCCGGCTCCCCAAACGCACCGGTTTCGGAGTAGGCACTCGTCCAGGGGATGAACGACATCGGCCCAGACGCGAACAGGTCGAGCCACATAAACGGGCTGTTTTCTTCGTTGAATTTGATCGTGCCGTCCCGAATCAAGTTCCGTCGGACATTGCCACCATCGAGATATATGTACAGCGACGTTTCCAGTTCGCAGGCATGTGCGCAACCACCTGGGAATTTACTTTCCCGCCAACTCGGGAGGAAATCTTTGTCCACGGTTAGTAAGCCCCACCACGAAAGAAACGCGCACTCAGCATCGGTTTCGAGATTCGTCCGCCGGGCAACGAGATCCAGAACCGGCGTGTTCGAACCGTGACCGTTCAGAAGCAGAATCTTTTTGAAACCGTGATAGGCGAGGCTTCGCGTGATATCCAACACCGACTCCATCATGGTCGTGTGATGGACGTTGATCGTTCCGGGGAAGTCCATCACGTGTGCCGTGTAGCCGTACCAAACGGGCGGCAACACGAGCATCCGCTCGGGGATCTCGCGGCCCGCGCCGTCGGCAATTCCCTTCGGACAAATCACATCGACATCGAGCGGCAAGTGCGGCCCATGCTGCTCGACGCAACCGATCGGAAGGACGCACACCGGACTTCGGGCAATCGCCTCGTTGACTTCTGGCCAAGTCAGTTTCTCGTAGCGATATTCGTTCGGCACAGGCATGAGGATTCCGGGATTGATGTTGTGAACGAGTCGGTCGCGTTACGGATCGAGTTTCAAGTCGTAACGACCTGGCTCGGGGTTATCGATCACTTCAAACTGTAGCGGTGTACTCGCGATGTTGGAGTATTTCTTGCTCACGAAATACTTATTCGGTTTGCCCGGTTGGGGGTCGTCGACGGCGTAGACGACGACCTTGTACCATCCGGGAGGCGCGCCTTTCTTGTTGCCCGTCAGAAACATCTCGAACCGCCCGTCGGCCGTAATCACTCCGTTCGGCTGATGTTTGCTCGCGTTGCCTTTCGTCGAGTCGGGATAAAACGTCAGCGTACCACTCGGTACCGCTTTACCGTTGGCGGTGATGGC
>JANXNT010000520.1 GCA_025353985.1 Limnoglobus sp. | reverse complement strand
ACGATCATGGTGGCGGAAGCCGCAGAAGCGGTCGATTGGGCGAAGCCCGCCGATATGCCGTTCGATGTGAAGAAGCCTCTACCGAAGCTCGGCGGTCACTCGCCCGGCGGCTTCACCGTGCTGATGGGTGATGGCAGCGTGCGGTTCGTCCGCGACACGATCAATCCGAAGACATTGCTGGCAGCCATCACCATCGACGGTGGCGAAGTGTTTGACTTCGACAACTGAGAAACAGTTAAGGATCAAACGAGAAAAGCCCACGGACAATGTCCGTGGGCTTTTGTTTTTCCGTCACTCTTATCGGCGGTCGTCGCGTCGCGGTGGGCGTCCGCCGCGGTCGCCACCACCTCCGCCACGGTCGTCGCGGCGCGGTGGGCGTTGTTCGCCACCGTTGTTTTCACCGCCGGCTGGGGCTTCGTCGCCGCCTTCCTTCGGTGGCAACAAGGCCTTGCGGGACAGCTTGATGCGGTCCTGGTCGTCGATGCCGATCACCTTGACGGTGATCTTGTCGCCGACGCGAACGACGTCATCGACGCGGCCGACGTAGCCGTTGTCGAGTTCGGAAATATGGCACAAGCCATCGCGGCCGGGCGAGATTTCCACGAACGCTCCGAAGTCTTTGATGCTCGACACTTTGCCTTCGTAAATCGCTCCGACTTTCACTTCGGCACAGAGTGCCTCGACCTTCGCCTTCGCGGCTTCGGCCCCGGCGGATTCGCTGTGCGCGATCGACACGGTACCGTCTTCTTCGATGTCCAGCTTCGCGCCGGTTTCTTCCTGAATCGCGCGAATCATCTTGCCGCCCGGCCCGATCAGCAAGCCGATCTTCTCCGGGTTGATCTTCACTTGCAGCAGGCGCGGCGCGTTGCGATTGATCTCGCGGCGCGGTGCGCGGAGCGTAGTCAGGATCGACTTCAGAATCTCGCGGCGAGCATCGCGGGCCTGATCGAGCGCTTCGCGGATGATCGCTTCGGAGATGCCATCGAGCTTGATATCGAGCTGAATGCCGGTGATGCCGTTCTGCGTACCGGCCACCTTGAAGTCCATATCGCCGTAGTGGTCTTCATCGCCCTGAATGTCGGTGATGAGGACGTGCTTGTCTTTTTCCATCACGAGGCCAACCGAAATACCCGCAACGGGTTGCTTGATAGGCACGCCGGCGTCCATGAGCGCGAGCGTTCCACCGCAAACGGTGGCCATGCTCGACGAGCCGTTCGATTCGAGAATTTCCGACACGAGGCGAATCGTGTACGGGAACTTCGCGGGTGGCGGCAGCACCGCTTTCAGCGAGCGTTCGGCGAGCATCCCGTGGCCGATTTCGCGGCGACCCGGTCCGCGGATCGGCTTGCACTCCCCGACGCTGAACGGCGGGAAGTTGTAGTCGAGCATGAACTTCTTCGAATACTCGGGAATCAGGCCATCGACCTTTTGTTCGTCTTGCATCGTGCCGAGCGTCAGCACCAAAAGCGCCTGCGTTTCGCCGCGTTGGAACAGTGCGGAACCATGAACGCGGGGCAGTAAACCGACTTCGGACGACAGCCCGCGAATCTGCTTTGCGGAACGGCCATCAATGCGGGTGCCGGTGAGCGTGATGTCGCGGAAGATCTTTTCCTTGAGCGCCGAGAACGCACCGGAAACCTGGGCTTCGGTGTGCTTCGGTTCCTTGACGCCTTCGGGCAGGTACGCCTTCTTGATCGTGTCCTTGAGTTCGTTCAGCGCGGCGTACCGGTTGAGTTTACCTTCGGTGAGGTACCGTTTGCGGAACTCGCCACCGTAGGTTTTGTACATCTCGGCGACGAGCGGATTGACGGCAGGCGGTGCGGCGAGTGCCTTCTTGCCTTGGCCGGTCTTTTCGCGGAGTTCTTCGATCAGGTCGATCATTTCGACGATGTGCTTGTGCGCGAAAACGATGGCGTCGGCCATTTCGTTCTCGGGCATTTCGCGGGCGAACCCTTCGATCATGGCGATCGCTTCGCGGGTAC
Source organism: Limnoglobus sp. (assembly GCA_025353985.1). Lineage (GTDB taxonomy): Bacteria > Planctomycetota > Planctomycetia > Gemmatales > Gemmataceae > Limnoglobus. The sequence goes on along the minus strand of JANXNT010000520.1, from coordinate 94 downwards.
CGCCGACGATCAGATCGAGATCGCTGTCTTCCATCTGCGAGCAGGTCGGCATCGCGATCAGTTGGCCGTTGACGCGACCGACACGGACACCGGC
>JANXNT010000468.1 GCA_025353985.1 Limnoglobus sp. | reverse complement strand
CGATGCCGGTCGAGAGGGGATCGACCAGGGTGGCGCCGCCGTTCTTGGTCTTCAGGCGCTCGTAGCACTCGACCCCGCGCGAAGGGTTGTATTCGGTCTCGCACTACACCACCCGTTCACAAAGACTCGCAAATCGTTCCATAAACGCCGCTCGTTTACCGGGATTGCGTTTGCCGAGGAGCTTTTTGCACTGCTTCCAACTCAAATCCGCCGCGTGCAGCATGGCGTGTCACGTCGATCGCGACACCACCTTTTTCACCTTTTCGGCCACCCACCGCTGAAGCTTTTTCAGCGTCCATCCTCGACCGGGGATGCCGTAAATGTTCGGCTCACTTTGCCGAATGGTTTCGACGATCTGCTCGACGACTTGGGGCGCAAAAAAGGGGCGCTGCCGCCGGTGCGACGATAGGTCATCGCGTCCGGACCTCGCTCGTTGTACTTGTGGACCCAAGCCATAACGCACTCATCGCAACGCTGGATTTGCTGCGCCCAAAGCGTCGCATTCGACTGCCCGAGAGCAATCGTGTACAACGCCAGAAACCGCTCCCGCGTCCGCACATGGGCCGACTCTGTCGCCAACCGCCGCAAATCGTCCGTCGTTTGCTCCCACTTCGCAACGTCTGGCCGGATCATCCTGATCCTCCTCAAAATCGAGACTCAAACCGAAGAAATCGTTCGATTATCCTATGACAAAAGAGGCTGGAGAAACTCCAGTTTTCTGGCTGAACGGGGTTTAGTCAGTATCATTCGAAGTCTGTGAAGTGTGTCGATAGATACGCAGATCATCAATCGTTCTTCTGGATAACTTGGGATCGCACAATCTAAATTTAATCGTATTGCTAAATCTTGTGTGTAATGGAATACCGAACAAATCTGATCTCTTTCAAACACACCGTCTACATTTTGAGACTTGAGATGTTCTCGGCCTTGATAGTCAGTAGATATTGCTTTTTTACCCACGATCCTGGTCTCACCCCGATTTGCAGGCACCGAACCCAACTCAAAACATCCGCCGCTGAGTATGCGAATTTGTCCACTTCCTTCCACTCTGGAAATCCAAAAATCGAACTCGGTGGGGAAACGCAAAGTGAATTCGTCATCACTGCATCCTCGAACCGTGGGCCGATGCTGGCTTGTATCGAGGATGCGAATACAAGCCAGCTATCGGCGTTCGATGGGTAGCTACTCCCACCGTTCCGGTAATAACAGTGTATCAAATTGAGTTCGCAAACGTCCGTTAGGAGCTGTCAGAAAATAACCTTTACAAGTTCCGCTGACGGCTGATGTTTGTCGGTATAGCCGTCGGGCATGAGGAACCAAGACCACGTCGAAGGGATTCGGCAGCGATACCGTTCGCTATCGCCTTCACTCGACGAACGGCAGTTACGTCTGTGGGCGGCCAGCGAGGCCAAGGCGGTGGGCTATGGGGGCATCTCGCTCGTGGCTCGGATCAGCGGCCTGTCCCGGCCCACCATCCACGCCGGCCTCGCCGATCTCGAATCGCCTCTGGTGGCGTCGGATCGGATTCGGAAGTCGGGGGTGGGACGCAAGGGGCACGCGGAGACGCAGCCGGAGTTGCTCGCGGCCTTGGACACGCTGGTGGAACCGATGTCGCGCGGCGATCCGGAATCGCCGCTGCGGTGGTCGTGCAAGAGCACCCGGCGATTGGCCGAGGAACTCCGCGCGCAGGGTTTCCGAGCGAGCCACCAACTCGTGGCCGAGTTGCTCCGCGAGGCCGAGTACAGCTTGCAGGGGAACCGGAAAACGGTCGAGGGCAACCAGCACCCGGACCGCAACGCCCAGTTCGAGTTCATCGCCGCGGCGGTGAAGTCGGCGCAGCGGCGGAAGCAGCCGGCGATCTCGGTGGACACGAAGAAGAAGGAATTGGTTGGGGATTTCCAGAACGCCGGGGTCGATTGGTGCCCGGTGGGCCGACCGACGGAAGTCCGCGTGCACGACTTCCCGGACGCGGAATTGGGCAAGGCGATCCCGTACGGCGTGTACGACCTCCGCGCCAACGCGGGGTTCGTGAGCGTGGGGATCGATCACGACACCGCGGCATTCGCAGCGATGACCATCCAGCGCTGGTGGTGGCGGATGGGCCGGCCGCTCTACCCCGAGACGACCGAATTGCTCGTCACGGCGGACGGCGGTGGCAGCAATGCGTCGCGCTCCCGGCTATGGAAAGTGGAGTTGCAGAAGTTGGCCGATGACATCCGGCTGACCGTGCGGGTGTGCCACTTCCCGCCGGGGACCAGCAAGTGGAACAAAATCGAGCACCGGCTGTTCAGCCACATTTCGATCAACTGGCGCGGTCGACCGCTGGCCAGCTTGGAGTGGATGATGCGGTTGATCGGAGCGACGAAAACAGAGGGCGGCTTGGTCGTCAAAGCCGACTTGGACAAGGGCAAGTATCCGACCGGATGAGAGTCAGCGACGACGAGTTAGCCGGAGTGCGCTGCTTGCCGGACGCCTTCCACGGAGAGTGGAATTACCGCATCCGGCCACGAGCGAAGTTGTAAAGGTTATTTCCTGACAGGCCCTTAGTGACTATTTCGTCAGGCGTGAGGGCAGGAATTTCATTCCGCAGAAAGATAAAAATTGAGGATTGAATACCCCCGAACTTACTTTCGAACGAATGTTGAAGTCTCAACGCCGAATATATACTCGACGTTCCTTCGCCC
>JANXNT010000454.1 GCA_025353985.1 Limnoglobus sp. | reverse complement strand
GTCCCAGATCGTCACGCGACCATAAACGCCACTCGCCAGCCATTTGCCATCGGGGCTGAAGGCCACCGCCGCAACCGGCGGCAACGGCCCGATCGGCAGCGACAACTCGACGACACCGAGTTTGCCCGTCGTTGGTTTCATTTCAAACACGACATCGAGTTTGCGGCGATTCACCGGGCGAACGACGGCGGCGACTTCCACCGGTTTGGTGCCTTCGGGTGCGCCGAGTTCGACCCATTTTCGTAGCGTCGCGATCTGCTCTACGGTCAGCGGATCGGCATCGAGCGGCATCCGTCGCTTCTTGTTTTTCTCTGTCAAAAGCGAAACGAGCAACGAGTCGTCCGGCTTGCCCGCTTTCAGCACCGGCACCTTCCCGCCCTTCCGAATCGCATCGAGCGTATGTAACGCTAAACCCGCCGAAACCTCCGGCTCGTCGAGCTTGCGTTCGTTGTGGCAAACCGTGCAGTTCTTCCGCAAAATCGGCCGCAGATCCGCCCAATACGTCGGATCCGCCGCGAATGACAGCGTACTGTCAGTAACGAGCAACAGACACGCGAGGAGCATGTATCGGAACGGGTTCATTCTGTTGCCCCAAGGTGATGTTAAAGTTGCAGTTGGCGGGTCGTCCCAAGGCAAAGCATTGGGTATCGAATGTTGTAACAGGTATCAACTTGGAAGAGCAATGCCGCAAACGATGATTTCGCTTGTTTTTGATATTTCCGCAATAGATGTTTGACTGACGAGTGATACTTCTGCCGCCCGCGAAGATCGCGCCGACGGCGTTCGCGCTCTGGACTCTTCGCGGCGAATGGATATATCGACCAACTTCCGCCTCAGAAACTGTGTTGGAGGCGTTCTCGGTTTTAACGCGGGTTATTGCTGCACATCGTACCCTCGATGCTGCGTGTGCCCCAGGAGGTTTGTCTGTGGCTCTCGTCGACGTCAAAGAACTGCTCGATGCTGGTGTTCACTACGGTCACCGTGCGAGTCGTTGGAATCCGAAAATGCGGCCGTACATCTACGGTAAGCGTAACCTCATTCACATCATCGATTTGCGAGAAACCGTTCGCGGTATGCTCCGCTCGTATCGCTACTTGTCCCAAGTCGTCTCGAAGGGGCAGCTCGTTCTGTTCGTCGGCACGAAACGCCAAGGCAAAGAAATCGTCGAACGCGAAGCGGCCCGTTGCGGGATGCCATACGTCAGCGAGCGCTGGCTGGGTGGAATCCTCACGAACTTCCGTACGATTCGATCGCGGTTGAACCGCCTCAAAGAACTCGAAAACATGTGGCTCCCCGAGGGCGACAACCCCGGCAAGCACGACATGAACGCCTACATTGCGGGCAAGATGACCGAAGCCGGGAAGATGGACTTCAACCAAGCCCCTGAAACGGCACAGATCCGCAAGTACTCGAAGAAGATGGTCTCGACGCTGAGCCGCGAACTCCTGAAAATTCGCCGCAACTTGCTCGGGATCCGCGAAATGACCCGCCTGCCGGAAGTGCTGCTGATCGTCGACCCGAAGAAAGAGCACATCGCGGTCAAGGAAGCGAAGCGGATGGGCGTCACCACCGTCGCGCTGATCGACACCGACTCCGACCCGGACCCCGTCGACTTGCCAATTCCCGGCAACGACGACAGCATCCGTTCGATTGAAGTCGTGCTGCACAAGATGGCGGAAGCGATTCTGGAAGGCCGCGCGTCGTTGTCGCCGGAACAGCAAGCTAGCTTGCAGAAGCCGCGTCAGCCCGCACCGAAGCCGACCCCGCCAATGCCGACGACGCCACTCGCAACGCCGGCCGCACCCGAGGCGAACCAACCCGCCGTGTAAGTGGTCCGTTCGATGCGAAACTTCGACAGGAAAGCCCCCGGTCAATCCGGGGGTGTTTTCCTATACCATATGCACACCCTGACCGTTTTCACGCGGGGTTCACGTTAGGATGAGGACGATATGAGCACGATTAGCGCCGCCGCCGTCAACGAACTGCGCAAGCGGACCGATCTACCGATGATGGAGTGCAAAAAAGCACTCGTGGAAGCGAACGGCGACATGGACAAGGCCGTCGAAATCCTCCGCAGCCAGTTCGCCAAGGCGACGGTCAAGCGCGAGGGTAACGAGACCGCCGAAGGTCGCGTCGGGATCGCGATCGATGCCGCCACGAACGTGGCCGCGATCGTCGAACTCCGCTGCGAATCCGCCCCGTCCGCCAAGAGCGATCAGTTCATCGCGCTCGCCGCCGACGTCGCCAAACACCTGATAACGAACGATGCCGCCGACGTTCCCACGCTTTTGGCGCAGAAGCACGCATCGGGTACGGTGCAAGACCGAATCAACGAAGTCGTCGGCGTGATCCGCGAAAAGATGATCGTTCATCGCTTCACGCGGCTCAGTGGCGGCGTCTTCGGCCAGTACGTCCACCACGACGGTACCGTTGGCGTGCTTTTGCACTGCACCGGCACCGGTGGCACCACCGAAATCCTCCGCGATGTGTCCGCACACATTGCCGCGATGAACCCGCAGTACCTCGTCACGAGCGAAGTCCCTACGGACCTCATGGCGAAGGAACGGGCTGTCGTGATGTCGCAGATCGAGAACGAGCCGAAGAACGCCGGGAAGCCTGCGAACATCATCGAGAAGATTGCCGAAGGCAAGCTCAAGACGTGGCTCGCGGAGATCGTGTTGACCGAACAACCGATGGCCAACGCCGCGAAGTACCCCGGCCAAACGGTCGGCCAAGTGCTGACGAAGTTGGGCCTGACGCCCGCGAAGTTCATCCGCTACAAGGTCGGGGCCGTGACCGTTTAATTCGAATACAATGCTTCATTCACAGCGATTTTAACCGAGGAAACCGATGCCACACACGCCGAGTGCAGAGAAACGATTACGCCAGAACGACAAGCGCCGCCGCCGCAACCGCGTCGTCGCTAAGGCGATCCGCGAGAAACGCAAAGTGCTGACGCTGAGCATGAAAGGCACCGACACCGTACAGATCGGCGTCGATGCGAAAGTCGTCGTTCAGTCGCTGGATCGCGCCGCCGAGAAGGGCTACATCCACAAGAATAAGGCCGCACGTTTGAAGTCGCGGCTGTCGAAGAAGCTGAAAG
>JANXNT010000432.1 GCA_025353985.1 Limnoglobus sp. | reverse complement strand
TTTTAGACAAAACGGCCAAGGGTTACGCAAAAGGTGCGACTGAAGTCAGTGGTGGCGACAAAGCCTCTCGCGATTTCCTCTGGCTGACGGCGGAGGAAGTCCGACAACTCGCGCCGACGAAACCGGAGAAAGATTTTACGTACCCGATGCCCGCGAAGATCGCCGAGCGGATCGCGCGATTTCACCTCATCGACAACACGCGCGGCGAGCCACCAATGTGGCAGAAAAAGGAACTTCGCAAGCAGAATTTCACGCTGACCGTGGTGAAAGTGACCGAGTACGCCATCGAGTTACGGCTCGGTGGCGAAGTATTATTGTGCAACGATGCCGACCCGATGAAAGCGAATCGCGGCTACGAAGCGACACTCCACGGCAACCTGGTGTATCAACCCTCGAAGCAGCGATTCACCGCATTCGACGTCGTCGCCATCGGCGAACACTGGGGCGATGGCAACTACACCCGCAAAGGTACGCGACCGGGCAAAGGCTTGCTCGGTATCGCGTTCGGCATCGCCGACCCAGCCAACGCGGCGGATCGCGTCTCCCCGCAAGGCATCCGCGACCGAAACGCGTATTTCGGAGAGTGACGAGTGGCGAGTGGCGAGTGACGAGTGACGACTTCTTCTCTCGCCACTCACCACTCGACACTCGCCACTCGCCACTTCTTAAAAAGGAGTCAGACATGATGCCGCAGAATGCAAATGATAAACCGCTGGTCGATTCGGCACTGGACGATAATGATCCACTGATTGCGGCGGTGAACAGTTTGGCGAACCGTACGCCCGAACAAAAGCTTGCCGACCGAGCCGAGGCCATGACGTACCTGCGTAAAGGCCGACCACTGCCGGAAGGCAAAACGCTCAACGATGTCGTTGAAGGAACGTGGCCCGGTGACGAGACGGATGAGCAAATTTACGAAGCACTTGAAGGGCTGTCATAATAGTAGTGGTGAGTTGTAAGTGAAGACTTCTCTCGCCACTCGCCACTTTGCCTCTCGCCCCTTTGCCGAAACCGCCGGTGCAAAACTGTTTGGTGGTATGCGACGTGAAATGGGTCGGCGCGGGGGGCGTCTTTAACGTAATGGGACCGGAAGCGATTGCAGAAATGGTCGATCGTCATGCGGCCGCGCTCTCGCTGTACGCACGGCAATGGTGCGCTCAACCCGACGATGTCGTGCAGTCCGCGTTCCTGAAAATCGTCCGGTTGCGGACGACGCCCGAACACCCCGTGCCGTGGTTGTATCGGGTGGTGCGGAATGCAGCGATCGATGCGGGTCGGGCCGAACGACGGCGAACGAAGTACGAAACGAACGCGGCAAAACAGGCCCCCACCTGGTTCGTTCCGAGCGAAGATCCCACCGGCCTCGATGCCCGCGAAGCGGCGGCCGCTCTTGTCGAACTACCATTGGAAATCCGCGAAATCATGGTTGCCCATTTGTGGGGTGGCCTAACCTTCGAGCAAATTGCCGAGATGGTCGGCGGGTCGGCGAGTACCGCGTACCGTCGCTTCGCCCAAGGTCTCGAACTGTTACGCGAACATTTAGGTACGAAGTCATGCCGCCCAACGACCGCGAAGGTCCAATGACCGAATCCCCGCTGTGTACCGGCCACCCACTCGCGAAAGCGTTGACGGGCCTGGAACCGTTGCCGAGCCTGATGAATCGCGACCAACTGATGTTCGCTGCCGGTTCCGCTGGCCGCGATCGCTCGGTGGCATTCTGGAAACGCGCATTCGCCGCACAAACCGCCGCCATCGGCTTGCTCATCGGAATCGGCGTGGCCAACTACGCTCCGACGGTGGTGAACCCCACACCGGAAATGGTGGAGAAAGCCCCAGAAAAGCCCGTGCCGCCGAAGCCACAGACCGAGGTGGCCCCCGCACCGCGAACTGTGCCGCAACCGGTCCCCGAATCGCCAATCGAATACCCGTCCGTTACGCTGGTGGCTGCGACAAAAGCGGAACTTCAGGAACGGGCACGCTGGCTCGAACTGCGCGCAAACATCTTCGAAATCGGCCTGAATGTACTGCCGACAATGCACCAAACCACGCCAACGCTCGACCGCGTGGCACTCGAACAATCTTTGCAGTTGCCGCCCGGAATCCTCGCCGCACCGGTACGGCCCGTCGTGCCAAAACCGCCATTGGACCCCGAACAAGAGTAACCCATGCGCTACACTCTCTCATTCCTGCTCGCTTCGATGCTATCGCTGGCGGCGCAGGCCCAACCCGCGGTTTCGCCGCCGATTGACCCCGAACGATATACGACGCGGTTGACGGTTTCGCCGATGGCTTCGCCGCGACCGGCGATGCGCTACGAACTGCTGCCGGCGCTGCGCGAACGCACACCCGGCAACGCGGCCGTCGGTTACTTGCGTGCCGCCGTGTTGCGACCGAGTTGGCCGAAAGATCCCAAAGAAAGCCTCGCTTTGGCTGAGAAATGGGAGAAGTGGGAAAGCACACCTCCCGATCAGTTGCCATTGGAGACAGTCAAAAAATTCCTCGTGGACTATCAGCCGATGTTGCACGAAGCCGATGAAGCGGCGCGGATCGACCGTTGCGACTGGCAACTCGCCAACCGCAAATTGAGCGACATGCAAAATCTGTTGCCGACCGTTCAGACGCATCGCGAACTGATGCGGATCCTCTCGTTGCGCTTCCGTGTGGAGATTACCGAGAAGCGCTTCGATGCTGCGATTCGCACATTGCAAACCGCTTTCCAACTCGGCAAGAACGTCGGCGAAGGCAGCACGATGATCGAGATGCTCGTCGGGTATGCCATCGTCGGAGGCTCGATCGCCCGCTGCGATGAATTCATCAGCCAACCGAACGCACCGAACTTGTATTGGGCACTCGCAACGCTGCCGAACCCGATCTTCGATCCGCGCCCCGCACTCGATGGCGAAAGTCGCTTTCACGGGCGAATCCTGCCGATCTTGAAGGAACTGGAACGGGGAGCCGTTTCCGAAGATGTCGCGGCAAAGGCGTTCCGAGAGGTGTACGCCAGTATCGGTATTTCGCAGGACGACCAACTCGGGGATTTCGCGAACTCGCTGGCACTCGCTGGCATGGTTGCAATGCAATCCACGGGCGCGAAGAAAGACCTGATTGCCCGCGGAATGGCGAAGGCGACCGTCGATGCGATGCCGACCACGCAGGCGGTGTTGCTCCGTTCGCTTTACCTGC
>JANXNT010000385.1 GCA_025353985.1 Limnoglobus sp. | reverse complement strand
CTCGAAGCATTACGGGTGCCGATCCTCGTGCAACCTGGATACGAAGCCGACGATGTGATGGCGACCGTGGCCGCCAACGCCGCCGAACGCGGTTACGAAGTTCACCTTTGCACCAGCGACAAAGATTGCCGCCAACTGATTCGCGACCGCGTGACGATTCTGAATTTACGCAAAGACGAGACGATGGACCGCGAGGGGCTGATCCGCGATTGGGGTATCTCCCCCGAGCAAGTCGTCGACTACCAGGCACTCGTCGGCGACGCCGTCGATAACGTCCCCGGCGTTCCCGGCGTTGGGCCGAAGACCGCGTCGAAATGGTTGCAACAATACGGCACGCTCGAAAACCTGATCGCGCACGCGGACGATGTTGGCGGGGCGAAAGTCAAAGAATCGCTGAAAGCATCGATCGCCAACGGCAACCTCGAAAAGAGCCGCACGCTCGTCAAACTCCGTACCGATGTCCCGATGGCTTTCGATTGGGACGGCTGGCGTCGCCGCGATTGGGACGGGCCGCGTTTGCTCGAACTCTACCAGGAATTCGGCTTCCGTGGCTTCGCTAACAAAGTGCGTTCGACACTGACCAAGAGCGGGGCGATCAAGAACAATAGCTTGCTCGACGCCATCGGTGAAACTACGCTCGTTGTTGCGCCGTTCAAACCGAAGTCGTCAAAATGGCAGGGCGGCCCATCGCTATTCGACCAAATCGAATTCGGCGAAGAAGCTTTGCCAGAACCCGAAAAGAAGCCCGATATCTGGCACGGTGATTATCGCCTCGTAGATACACCCTCGTTGTTTGAAGCCTTCCGGAGTGCGCTGCAAAGCCAGACCCGTTTCGCGATCGATCTCGAAACGACGGGCCTCGACCCGCTGCTTTGCGATATCGTCGGCTTCGCGATTTCGTGGAAAGCGTGCGAAGCATTTTACCTGCCGATTCGTGGCCCAAAAGGTGACGCGATCCTCGACCCAGTATCGACCATCGCGTCTTTGAAACCGATTCTCGAAGACGTTCGCGTAGGCAAAGTTAATCAGAACATCAAGTACGATCAACTCGTTCTTCGCTCGCACGGCATCGACATTCTCGGCGTGGTCGGCGATACGATGATCGCGCATTACCTATTGCACGCAGGCGAACGGACGCACAATCTCGACGAACTTTCACGGACGTTTCTGAACCACGAACCGATACCGATTCTCGATCTCATCGGCAAAGGCAAGAAGCAGATCAGCATGGCCGACGTACCAACGGCAAAAGTGTGTGCCTATGCTGGGGAAGATGCCGACGTCGCGATTCGCCTCGCGGAAATTCTCGAACCCCAACTCGAAACCGCGAACCTGCGGACGCTTTACGACACGCTCGAAATTCCGCTCATCGACGTGCTCGCCGAGATGGAGTTCCGCGGCGTGCGATTGGATTCGGAACTACTTGGCAAGCTCAGTATCGAGATGGCCGGGCAACTCGCGATCATCGAAGCGGACATTTATGTACTCGCGAAACGTCCGTTCAACATCGCCTCACCGAAGCAACTTCGCGAAGTGCTGTACGACGAAATGAAGTTGCCGATCAAGAAGCGAACCGACACGACCGGCGACGCGAGTACCGATCAAGAATCGCTCGAACGTCTCGCCGCACTCGGCTACGAATTGCCGAAGAAGATGATCGAACATCGGCAGATTTCGAAGTTGAAGGGAACGTACGTCGATGCACTGCCACTGTTGGTAAACCCGAAAACGGGCCGCCTGCACACGTCGTTCAATCAGACGGTGGCAGCCACAGGGCGACTGAGTTCGAGCGACCCGAACTTGCAGAACATCCCGATGCGTACCGACCAAGGCAAGCAGATCCGCCAAGCCTTCATCCCACCCGAAGGCTGGTCGATGCTGGCCGCGGATTATTCGCAAATCGAGCTACGATTGCTAGCGCACTTCTGCCAAGACGAACCGCTTTGTGCGGCATTCGCGGCAGACCACAATATTCACACGATCGTGGCGGCGGAGATTTTC
>JANXNT010000372.1 GCA_025353985.1 Limnoglobus sp. | reverse complement strand
TACGAAGAATCCGATCCCCGCAGTCCGCTCGACCGGGAAGCCGTTCGACTTCGCGAGATTGTTCGCGCTCGGTTTGCGGAACCGCATCAACAACTCGACCACGGCGGCTTTGTTCGAACCGAACGCGAACAAGCCGGGGGTGTATGCGTACGTCGCTTCGAGTGGGCCTTCGGTCGGCTTCGGGTTTTCGTACGGTAACGATTTCCCTTCCTGATCGGTCACGATCGGCGGTGCGACACGATGTTGGAAAATCGCCACGCCCTCGACGGTATCGATGCGGCGAATCAATGCGTCCGATGCAAGATAGCCGCGAATCAGCAAGCCCGTTGCGTGGCTATCGCCCGTGAGTACCGCCCCCGCGAGTATCGGCTCGTGGGCTTTCGTAAATCCGCACAACCCGATGCCTGCACCGTGAAAACGCTTTAATTCCAGTTGAAATTCGGGCGATGCCACCAACGATGCGAGGCCGAGATTCGACTGGCCCGCGAACAAACCCGGTTCGCGAATCGCATCGCGGCGGTCGTGGACCGCCTTCAATGTGTCGACGAATGGCGTACCCTGCACGAGTGCTGCGAGTGTATCCGCGATCGCCCCCGGCGAGCGAACCTCGGCATACGCGAGTGTCGTTTCCGGGAACAATTCCGCCACGTCGCGGACCTCGGCACGGAGGTTCGCACTCGCGGAAAACAAAAGAATTATCAGCAGCCCACGGTTCAAGAATGCACCTATTTGACGGGTGGCGGATCGCTACGCAAGTACGCGAACAGATCGCAAACTTGGGCATCCGAGAGCGCATCGAGGAGTTTCTCCGGCATCAACGAAATCGCTGTCGGCTTGATCTCGTCGATGTCGGCTTTCGCCAAGACGATCTTACGATTTTGGGCATCGAGCAGCGTCATCGACTCCGCATTCGCCTCGATCACCAGGCCGGACAGTTTGCGGCCATCGAGTGTCGTGGCGATATGTTGCACGAATTCGGGGCGAACGAGCGCACTCGGGTCGATGATATTCGCGAGCATATACCCGACATTTTTGCGATCCGCTGCCGTCAGTTCGGGGCCAATTTTTGTGCCTTCGCCGTGCAAAACGTGGCACGCTGCACACTGCTGTTTGAACAAAACTTTCCCCGACACCGCATCGCCTTTGCCGCGGCTGATCGCAACGCCGAGCCACGAGATGCGCGCCTGTTTCTCGCCGGGTGTGGCGGGGCCAACTTTGCCGTAATGTTTCTCCGCGAGTTTCGCAATCGCTGGATCGTCGAACGATATTGCCGTGCGAATTTGCTCGGTGGAAATGTCCGTCGCGGGGATGACTTTCGCTTCGACTTTCGCGAGCAACAACAGGGTCCAACTCTTGCGAGCAATCAGCGACTGGATCGCGCGCTTCTTGAGTGCGGGCGACCATTTCGCGTAACTTTGCACGATCGCTTGCCCGATGCGTGCATCATCGAATGCTTCTAACGCAGGCAGAATCGCGATGCGCAGTGGGTCCGATGTCGAGGTTTGAAGCATTTCGAGGAACGCGGTTTTGGCTTCCACATCGCGAACTTGGCGAAGTAACTCGATCGCCGCGATGCGTTCGGGGATCGGCTTCGCGCTGTCCGTGGCGATGTTGCGAATCGCGGTGATGGAATCGGCGTCGCCGAGCCGCGCGAGGATCGTTCGCGTTGCGAGGATCGTTGGAATTCGCTTGAGTTCGGCTAATAATTCCGGCGAAACGCGATCGCTACGACCGCCATCGAGCGATGCAGTAATTCCACTGAGAACGAGTTCGATGCGGTTGTGTATTTCCGCTTCGTGCAACAATCCCGCGAGCCGTTTCTGACCATCGAGAACGTCGTTGGCCATCAATCGCCGTGCAATGTTTTTGACGAGGTTGCCATCGTATGCCGGCGTCGTGCGAATGAGTTCGAGTGCCAGGTTCGTGGCGGGCATAGGGTCGTTCGCGAGTTGGCTTTCGACGGCCCACCACATCAGCAATGGCATCCGTGGGTCGGGCTGCACGCCTTTCGCCTGCATGAGCGCCGTCACGACTTTCACCGCCACTTCCGCCGATACTCGCTTCGCACTGCACGCTAATTGTGCGCGGACGACCGCACTCGTTTCCTGCATCGCGAGATCTATCCACACATTTGCCGTGGCCTTATCAATCTTCATCTCGTCGCCAACGAGTCGCACCGCCCACATACGAACATGTTCGTTCGGGTGCGCTAGCAGGCTGTTCAAATATATGGTGTCTGTACCGCCACTCGTATACAGTGCCCACAACGATTCGAGCGCGATTAACGAAATCTCCGTGGCGATCGTTTTCTTCAAGATCGGGTAGGTATTCGCATCCGCACGATCTGTCAGTAATCGACGTGCTTCGCGCCGCCAACTCGCGTTGGGGTGTTTTAGCTGTTCGAGTAGTTCCACACTTGTTTTCTTGCGCAAATCGAACGTCGGGAAGTTTGCGGTGCCTGTATATTCGATCTTGTAGATCCGCCCGTTGGTCTTGTCCCAACTATCGATGGGGTCGAGGTGGGCGGCCCGTTTATCGTACCAATCGGCAACATAAATCGAGCCGTCGGGGCCGAGCATGAGGTCGACCGGCCGATGCCAGGTATCATTCGCAACTAGTAAATCGCCACCGTGGCTGTTTTTGAACGTGCCACCATCGGCAGTGAATTTGTGCCAGTATACTGCATTCGACAATAAATTGCCTGCAATGTACTGATCGTGCATCTCGGTGGGGTATGTGTCGCCCTGATAGATCACGCCACCACACGTGACGTGGCCGCCCTTAAAGTTCGCGTGGGGGACGTGCTCGAAATAGCCATATGTATGTGCATTATGTAGCGGGCCATGCTTGGTAAAACCTTTCACATAATACGCGCCTTGTACTTGATGCAAACAGGCGGATCGGCCGTCGTTCGTGCCCGCGATGGTATTGCCGTGCTTGTCGAAATCGAGGCCGTACGTGTTGCCCCCGCCCTCGGCGAATAGCTCGAAACGCTTCGAAATCGGGTGGTAACGCCAGATGCCTTGCTGGAACTCGATCGGGTTCGGCGTGCCACCGGGGTTGACGATTTTGGCCGTCACGGTACTGCCATGTGCCCCATACAACCAGCCGTCCGGCCCCCATTGCAACGAGTTCGCGTACGAGTGGGTATCCTCCATGCCGAAGCCCGTTGCCAACACATCGGGCGTGTCGGTATCGGGTACATCGTCGCCATTTTTATCGGGGTAGAAAAGCAAGTATGGCGGTTGCACGACATACACGCCGCCCCGCCCGATGCAGAAGCCGGTAGCCATGTTTAGCCCCGTCAGAAAGTCATGGCTTTTGCGATACACCCCATGTGCATCGGGGTCGGACAGTATCGTGATCCGATCCGCGCCCTTCGGCCCCTTCGGCGGCGGCTCGGGCACGCGATCCCAGATCGTTCGCAGATACTGATCTTGCTTGAGCGCCTTCAAACCTGCCGGGTTCGGATACTGCAAGTATTGCAGCACCCATAACCGCCCGCGTTCGTCGAACGACATACTCAACGGCTGACGAATCATCGGTTCCGTCGCCACCGCCCGCACCGTAAACCCCGGCGGCAGCGTCATCCGCGCAACGGCTTCCGTAGGCGAGAACCCTTGTCCGAAAGCGAATGGCGACCATAACAGCAACGATAAAATTAGGGTCGGTTTCGTTATCATCGGTACGATCTCGGTAAGTCTGATGGCAAGAAACAATCATGCCCCATCGTACGGTGTTGGCGGCCATGCATGCAACAATCGATTACGGTTTCTCTTTGACATCGTTAGAAAATACACGCATTTCTGCGATGAAGAAGTATTCCGGCCGTGTCTTCGCAACTCGTAAATAGCGGAATGGAACCTTGCCATTCCAGTCGATAGACCACGTCGCTTTGTGTGCAAGGGATGTATTGCCCTGAACTCCCAAAACCGTCGCACTTTTGAAATCGGGTGTGTTCGATCCGAGCACGTGGAAGTTTTTGCGAGTCTCCGCTTGATCGATATCTTGCCGCAAAATGACTTCGATGCGAGACAGCAAATGTTCTTTCCCTAAGTCGATTTGCAACCAGGGCGTTTCACCCGGTTCGGCTTTGGGAGACCAACCACCATTCGCGATACTGCCATCGACGCTATATTGCGGTAATGTCGTGCGATCGTAAACCGATGATGCGGTCGCCAACGCACCGAGTGCCAGATTTGGAATCGGTAATGCCGTATCGATGGTCACACCTTGGCTGAGTTTTACTGCAACTTTGCAATCTTTGAAAGCGTTATCGAACGCGCAAACGCCGAAAACGCGGCCCTGGTTATGAGTATCGTGTGTCTCGAATTGCGAGCCGATCCATAGCCCAAACCCGGCATTTTTAACGGTATTCCCTTTTACGATCACTTTGCGGGTTTCGTCCAGATAACACGACTCGACGACGATACCCACACTCCCCGTAAATGCCGATTTGCCTTCGACGATCGCGTTTGGTCCGTTCGTTGCACCCTTCATATCTACTACGTTGTTTTCGAT
>JANXNT010000339.1 GCA_025353985.1 Limnoglobus sp. | reverse complement strand
GTAGTCTTCGGAGCGAAGCGCGGGGGCACGGCGTATCGGACCACAATGTCATTTGCCGTGAGTTCGCGCCCCGCGCTTCGCTCGCAAAGCCTTCGCGGCGCGGCTAATCGAATCCCGAATTTCATGCGTACATTAACCGGCCGCGTGGCGTTGGGATTGGGCGACCGACTGCCTGCGCCGTCTCGATCCACTCCTGGATCACGATTTCGATATTGGCTAACGCTTCCTGGTAAGTCAGCCCGTCCGCCGCACAGCCCGGAAGTTCCGGAACCTCGGCAATGAACGCCTCATCTTCCCGGCTCCAATACAGGCTGATTTCGTATTTGATGTCACTCGCCATCGTCACTGCACTCATGGCGGTCGGCGCGGACTTGGGCCAAGATCTCTTCGCCGCACCGCAGGACGGTGGCGGTCCCAAAGGCGTCAGCACCGACCTGCCCGTTTGAGGCGCGGTTGGTGTGATGACCAGTTCCGCCACACCTCGGCATCCGGCAACCGACCGTCCGGAATGAAGGTGCGGTCTACGTATCGTACACGTATAAGTTCTTGGGGCTGCACGGCTAACATC
Organism: Limnoglobus sp.; assembly: GCA_025353985.1. Lineage (GTDB taxonomy): Bacteria > Planctomycetota > Planctomycetia > Gemmatales > Gemmataceae > Limnoglobus. The sequence goes on along the minus strand of JANXNT010000339.1, from coordinate 806 downwards.
GCCTGTTTACGCTGCAGCCAGTCAGGTGACAACCACATTAATAGCGTTCCAAAAAACCGGTTCGTGCATGATGCGCACGCCGTACTCGCGTGCTTTCTTGGCCTTTCCAGATTGCGAATGTGGATCGGACAATACGAGCAAATCAAGTTTCTTAGTGACAGAGCTAAGTACGCCTAGGCCGGCCCCCTTGGCCAGAACCTCCGCGTACTCGCGAGTAATTGGCTTTCCATCGAGAAGACATTGAAGTTCACCGGTGAAACAAACTCGCTTTCCAGACAAAACATCTTTGTCGGTAGAATGTGCGTCGAGTTTTTTTAACGTGGCATTGGCGAACTGCAACTTGGCTTCGGTCAATATCTGATCAATGCTGCGGTTTTCCTCGCCGAGTAGATGCGCAACCGTTTGAATATCACGGCGTTCGGACTCTGTCACGACACCATCAGCCCACGCCGCTATAGTGAGTTGATCAAGATAATTCCGATGAAGATGTTGAATCTGCTCTCGACTCAAATCCCACTTGTCAGCCATTTCGACGAGGGCGTCCACTTCCGATTTCTCGACTCGGCGGTCTTCCAATACGCGGTCGAGCAACGCACCGTAGGCGATTCCAGTGCCTACGTCAGTGGTCGAAAGCGAGCCATTGTCCTTGCGCTCAAACAGGCGTTGTAAGTAAGTCGGAGGGGCCGCTTGATGCGTTCGCGACTGGGACCGCGTTATTGGTTTTTTTGATGTGGGCAAGAAATTTGGCCATTTTATTGGTGCACAATTCCGGAGATGTTGCACCACTGCTGGTTCGTCTGCGAGCA
>JANXNT010000335.1 GCA_025353985.1 Limnoglobus sp. | reverse complement strand
GTCGAAGCCTGGGATGTCGCAACGGGAAAATCGTTGCGGCAATACCTCACGCGGTCCAATGGTGTGCAGAAGTTGTTCGTCTCGCCCGATGGCACGAAGTTGGCTGGCGCATATCACGATGGCCACGTGCAAATCTGGGATGTGGCGGCCGGGGCGAGTCTCAGTTCCGGTTCCGCGCCGGTTTCGAACGGTGTCGAAGCCCTCGCATTTCCTGCCGAAGGGCCGGCCGTCGCCTACGGCAAGCTGAATTCGACGATGCAGGTATGGACGATACCGGGCAAAACGCTCACGCCCCAAGATGGCCACTTCAGTGCGGTCAGCCAGATTCGCTACACGCCCGACGGCAAGCAGATTTTGACGTTCGGACTCGATAACAAGATCGTGCGTTGGGATGCGAAGACCGGCAAAGAACACACGAATTACAGCCACTTCGCGAATGCGGACCATCGTTGGCCGAGAATGTGGTCGTTGTACAACGCCACGCTCAGTGCGGATTCCGAGTCGATTTACCTGCCGAATGGTACCGGGCTGGCACGGGTGAACATCGAGACCGGCGAGGAACTTCACTCGCTGTTCGTGCCGAGCCGACAAAACAACAGTTCGATCAACGGAGGATTGAGTACGTCGATCGACGGGAAGCGGCTCGTCGCGAACGTGCAACACTACGTGCGAAATTCTAGCGTATTTTCCAACTGTGCCTGGGACACCGAGAACGGGCGTTTGATCGTCGATCACCGAACTCCCCAAGATGAAAAATCCCCGTTCAACGTCATGGGAATTTGCAGCGGTGCGACCCCCGATGGCACGATGATGGCCAGTGTGGTTGCGAAGCGAGACCGAAGCCACTCCGGCCCAATGCAACTCGAATTCCATTCGTTTGATTTGCGTACCGGTTCCCGGATCGCCCAAGGATCCGCGTCGCGCACGTCGGCAAATGACAATTCGATTGCCGTCATAACGGCACCGGACAATCGCTCCGCGATCGTTATGCAATCGACCACGATACAGGTGTGGGATATTCCCACCGCGAAGATTTCGCGGACGATCTTGAATGCCTCGGTCTATGGATCGTCCCCTCGATTCAGCCCCAATGGTCGGTTGTTTGCAATTTCAACGTTTGAGACAAAGCCAAACGTCACTACGAGTTTGAACTATAAAGTCAGCGTAATCGAATGGGCATCGGGGCAAGTCCGCAGCGAAATTCCAGTGAACACCGCACCGCCGCATTGGCTCTGTTTCAGCCCCGATAGCGCAAACCTCGCCATCGGTGCGGGCGATACGTCCGTGCTGATTTACGATGTGGCGGATTTGAAGCGGTCAATCGAGAAACGGACCGCACCCGATGCACTCTGGGATGCGTTGGCGGGCGATTCGGCAAAGCGTGCGTGGGATGCCATCCGCGAACTCTCGGCCCGTCCCGATGTCGCGATCCCGCTGCTGACCGAAAAGATCAAGCCGATCGTGGCGACCGAAAAACCGACGAAGGAACAAGTCGCGAAATGGATTGAACAACTGGACGCACCCGCATTCGCAGACCGGGAATCCGCAAGCCAATCGCTAACGAGCCACGGCAAATCCTTCGAGGCCGACCTGCGAGCCGCAATCGAAACGACGGCATCGCTCGAAGTCAAAGAGCGATTGGAAAAGCTCGTGGAAAAGATGATGAAACCGGTGCTGCCAAACGTAACCGAAGTGCGTGCAATCGAGTTGCTCGAACGCATCGGTAACGCCGATGCCCGCGCCTTGCTGACGAAAATCGCCGCCGGCGACGCAACGCACGCGCTGACAAAAGACGCCGCCGCAAGCCTCAAACGACTGCAGAAGTAGCCCTCTCGCTCCGCGAGAGGTATAACAGCTACGCCCGCCAAACTTCTCGACTTTGCCCACCGAACAGAAAGTCCGCTCATGAGACTGCTTGCGTTTCTTATTCTCGTTGCGTTGCCGATGCTCGGGAGTGCGGCCGAACCGGCGACGCTTTCGTTAGTGCATCCGTTGCCGCACCAGGTCGTTCAGCGATTTGGGTTTGCACCCGAACGCAAGTCACTCGGTGCTGCCGAAGTGGCGATTCGTGGCGCGATGCCGGCGGGGTTGGCGGCGGGCACGTGGGAGTTTCGTGCGGTACCTGCGGGGGAACCTGCGAAGAACGATACCGGTTGGGAAGCGATTGCCATCAGCACGAATGGCCTACGTTTCGAGGGGATTGCGAACGTGCCGGCCGGGTGGCATCGCTTCGAGGTGCGTTGCCGGGCGGCGGGCGCGGTCGTCTCGCTCGGTGCGATTGAGCCGGTCGGCGTTGGCGAATTGTTCCTTGTGGGCGGGCAGTCGTACGCGACGAACTGCAACGATGAACGCTTCAAAGTGACCGATGCGAAAATGCGGGTGAGTGCGTACGACAGCGTGAAGAAAACGTGGGCGGTGGCGCACGACCCGCAACCGGTGTTCGATGGCAGCAATGGCGGTTCGATTTGGCCGCCGTTGGGCGACCGGTTGGCGAAGGAATTCGGCGTGCCGATCGGTTTCGCGAATGCCGCCATCGGTGGGTCGTCTTCCGAACAGTGGATGCCGAACGGGACGTTCCAGCCGCAAATGGCCGCGACCGGCATGGCTATCGGTGCGTTTCGTGCGGTGCTTTGGCAGCAGGGCGAATCCGATGTCATCATCAAAACGCCGACCGCGAAGTACGTCGAGAACATTCGCACGATCCGCACGACTTGCGCGAACAATTGGGAGTACGATGCGCCGTGGTTGCTCGCGAAATCGACGCACCACCCGACGGTTTACAACGATGCCGAGGGCGAGGGCCGCATTCGCTCGGGGATTGATGTACTCGCGAAATTGCCGGGCTTCCGCGCTGGCCCCGATACCGACACGTTAACGGGCGAGAATCGTGGTGATAAGAAGTCGCGCCAACACTTCACGGCAGTCGGCCAAAAGCGCGCGGCCGATATGTGGTTCGACACGTTGAAGCCCATCATCGCAGAACCGGGCCGCGAGCCAGTCTCCACACTGCGATTGTGGGAAGCGGCGTGGGTATCGAAAATTGTCCACCGCGAAAGTAGCGTGCTGTTCCGCAAGACGGCAGACAGCCCCGCGATCGCGCGACTTGCGTTCCCCATCGCGAAAATTCTCAGCATCGAGAACGCGAGCCGCACGCAGCGTTACGACATTCCGAAAGCGGACGGAATGACGATCGCCATTGCGAAACCGGAACCGGTCGAGCCGATTTTGGAGAAGGATTTTTACTTGCTGAAAGACGCGCCGAACAGCTACCGGCATCGGGCGGGCCACCCGGAGCAGTACATGCTCTATCGACCGGGCCGTTGGTTCCACGATCACGATGTCGAAGTGACGTACGAGCGCAGCGATGTCGGCACGCCGTTCCCCGAACTCGGCACGTTACCGAAGACGCGCGCACTTCTG
>JANXNT010000299.1 GCA_025353985.1 Limnoglobus sp. | reverse complement strand
ACGCTTTCGTGTAAGCCCGATTTCGGCGTATTGGTGTATCCTGGCGGGCTTTTGGAGAAAGACTCGGTGACGCTGAAAGCCGAGATTGCGGTTAATAAGAGTACGCCAGCCATGTTCTTCGCGCACGCCAGCGACGACTCCAGCGAGAATAGCATCGGGCTGTACCGGGCGTTGAAGGCATCCGGCGTACCGGCGGAACTGCACTTGTACGCGAGTGGTGGCCACGGTTTCGGGATGCGAGCGGGCAAAGGCCCCGCGAGCGATTGGCCCAAGCGATGTGCCGAGTGGATGACCGCACGCGGCTATTTATCGAAAAAGTCGTAACGTCACGAAGAGAATTGGCGTAAGAATGCGAAAAATCGGTCGAGTGGACATGACTCTCGACCGATCTCTATGCATAACTTGTTAGTAACGATCGCGACGCGATTCCCAACAAAAGTCGAGAGAGTTCTCGGACGGCGGATATTTAAGGAGTGGTTGACATGGCTCATATTGTGACGGCGAACTGCAACGATTGTAAGTACACCGATTGCTGCGTCGTCTGTCCGGTCGAATGTTTCTATCAAGACGAAATGATGTTGTACATCGACCCGGACGACTGCATCGACTGCGAAGCGTGCGTGCCCGAGTGCCCCGTCGAGGCGATCTTCGGCGAAGCGAACATGCCCGCACAGTGGTCGAGTTACACCGAGCTGAACAAGCAAAAGTGCATCACGCTGAAAGCCGGCGATGGCCACATCACCGAGAAGAGCGACCCACGCGAAGGCCCCGGCTGCAAGAAGAAGTAAGCGATCAATCGTACAGTTCATGCAAAGGCAAAACCTCTTATTCTGGTAGCCGCAGGTCTTTAGCCTGCGTTAGCCACGATCAATCGCTGAAGGTCGTGTTGAGTCTTCGAAACACGACGGTTCCTGCGCCCGGAATGACTGTTCTGCGGATCGCGTCGCGTCTCGAAGACTCGCCACGACTTGTTTTTTAGGGTATTCGTCACGGCGTCCCATGGTTTCAACATGGGCTAAGAGAGCGACCCCTTCAGGGTCGGGTTCTGTTCTTCGGTCCTGAAGGGACCGCTCACGTAGCCCATGGTTGTACCATGGGAGCGGCAGCACCCATCACCCGTGTGCCTCTTGCGTCGCGTCTCGAAGACTCGCCACGACTCGTTTTTTAGGGTATTTGCCCCCGCGCAGGCTAAAGACCTGCGGCTACCAGAAAAGATCGAAGGACGCAGTGGCTAACTAAAGTCACCGTTTTTTGAACTATCTATTTGACTTTGCGTACTATGCGCCCTCTGCGGTTAAAACTCTGGATTGAGTCATATCTCAAGCGAAACCGCACGGGGTTTGGGGTTCTGATGGGCGACATGCCTACCATAACTTCAGACCCCGCGTGCGTTGTTTCTGAGGTTTTTCATGACCGGCATCTTGCTCATCCAACTCGGTACACCCGACGCGCC
>JANXNT010000293.1 GCA_025353985.1 Limnoglobus sp. | reverse complement strand
TCGGACCGCGTGAGGTATTGCCGCAGCGACTTTCCCGTTGCCACATCCCAGGCTTCGACAGCTAAATTTTGTCCGCCGATGAAAACCTGTTTGCCATCGAGCGAGAACCGCACGGATTGCACCTGGCTCGATGTGGTCTTGATTTTGGCCAATTCCTTCTTCGTTTCGATGTCCCAAATCTGCACGACACCCGCTTGGGGTTCGTCTTTCTCGCTCCGCACATAATGCTGGCCGAAGCTCGCGAGGCGTTTGCCATCGGCGGACATTGCCACCTGAATTTGATTCGTTTGCAACACATCGATTTCGGCGATCCGCTCTCCACTGCTTAACTGCATCACATACGCTTTGCCGCTATCATCTGGTTTTTGTTGGTATGACGACCCGTAGGCGAATCTCTCCGCCTTCGCATCGTGGGTCACGATGGGTTGACCTTGAACGAAATCGTCGCGGGGAACGCGACCGCGGAGATTGTTGTTCGCCGTCGAGTATTTCGCCACGATCTCGCCCGTGATCGGGTTCACGACGGTGACGCCGTTGTAATCGAACAGAACGAAGCGATCTCCGGCGGAATTGAGCGAGAACTTGTTACTCTGCCCAGTCACGTTCTCTTTTAACGTGACGGTACGAACGACTTTGCCGGTTTCGATACTGAGGTAGCGGAGTGTGCTCGGAGCCTGCAATTGCAAGATTGTGCGACCATCGGGGGTCAGAATCGAGACCGCTTCGTTGCTCGATTGGCGGAACTTCGTCGTGCCCAATCGCACGATCGCGCCTTCGGGAAGTGCATCCGTCGCTTGGCCGAACGAACGATCCGTTATCGCGAGCGATACGCAAACGAGAAGAGCACGAATCGCGTACATAGCAACACTCGAAGAAGAGGTAGTTACCCCGATAGATTACGCAATTGCCGGATTTTGTGCAAAATGGTAAATCCGAAAAGGCACACGTTTGCAAGAAATGGATAGAATCTCTGGCATGAACCACGACCTGGATGCACCTGCGGAAATGCCGCCGCCCGACCTCACCGGTCGGACGCTCGGCGATTTCCAGGTGTTGCGCAAAATCGGCCAGGGCGGCATGGGGCAAGTTTATCTCGCGCGGCAACTGTCGTTGAAACGCGAAGTCGCGCTGAAGCTGTTACGGAACGACCTCGCCGCGAACCCGACGGCGCTCAAGCGGTTCCAGGGCGAGGCCGAAGCGGTCGCGCGGATTAGCCATCCGAACATCGTGCAAGTGTATGCCATCGGCGAGCACGAAGGCTTGCGGTACATGGCGCTCGAATACGTCGAGGGGCGAAACCTCCGCGACTTTCTCACGCGAAAAGGCGCACCCGATTTGCCGGTGGCTCTCGCAATTATGCGACAAGTCGCAGCCGCACTGCAACGCGCCAGCGAACTCGGCATTGTTCACCGGGATATTAAACCCGAGAACATCTTGCTGACGAAAAAGGTCGAAGTGAAAGTGACCGATTTCGGCCTCTCGCGGCTCACCGGTGGCGATTCGTTGCCGTTGAACCTGACGCAATCGGGCGTCACGCTCGGTACGCCGTTGTATATGTCGCCGGAGCAAGTCCGCGGCCAAACTACCGATCACCGTTCGGATATTTATTCGTTCGGCGTCACCTGCTATCACATCCTCGCAGGGCTGCCGCCGTTCACCGGTGCCAACGCCATTGATGTCGCAATGAAGCACGTCAACGAACAACCCGAACCGCTCGGCGACATCCGCACCGACCTGCCCGCCGACTTGTGCGCGATGGTTCACAAGATGATGGCAAAGAAGCCCGACGAGCGTTACCAGACGGCGAAGGAAATTTCACGCGATTTGTCGAAAGTACGCGAAGGCTTGTCGCTCGGGTTGCCGAGTGCGCAATCGGGGAATCTGCCGCAGCAATTCAGCGGCAGTTTCAGCGGGCAAACGCAGACGTACGTGTTGCCGTTAGCACCCAGCCCGTCGCGTTGGCCAGCGTACGTGCTCGGGTTCCTCTTGCTGGTGGGCACGTTTACGGGTGGCTGGTGGATGTTCGGGAAACTGCATCCGCGCGCCGAGGCCGCCAGCGGCCCGCCCGGTACGGGGCTGCCCGAGATGCGCTTGCCCGACACGGTGATTCTGAGCACGGCGAAAGAACGCGAACTGACGGCGAAACTTCACGACCGCGCGACGAAGCCCAACGACTTCGTCGATGCGAGTATCGAACTCGGGTTGTTATTGATGAAGGAACGGCGCATCGCAGAAGCCGAAAAAGTCTTTGCGACGCTGGAAAACGAGAAGTTTGACGCGAAAGCCGCGTTCGCGCAACACATCGTGGCGGCGAAACTGGGCCAGGGAATTTTACTCGCGCATCAGGACAAAGCGAAGGAATCGATCGAGGCGTTCAAGAACCTAATCGCGCTCGTTTCCAAGGGCGGAAACCCGAAGAACCAAAGCTCCGCAATCCTCCGCTTCAACCAGTATCTACGCGAACATCGCGAACTGAGCCAAGCCGTCGCGGAAGCGATCCAGCGCGATTCGGACAACCTGAGAGGCGAGAAATTCCCCACCCTCGACTTCCTACGCTCGCCCCCCGCAATGCCACGGTGATGCTTACGGTGGCGAAACGATGCGCGTGCGCTCTTGCCGCGCCGGGGTGGTCCCCTAAGATGTTCGTTCTCGAATATATGAGGGTCGGATCATGGCGAAGACATGTTTGTTCACGGGCCGTACGTCGGCCATGGGTAACCAGAAGACGTATCGCGGTAAAGCGAAATACCTCGGCGGCGTCGGTAAGAAGATCACCGGGATCAGCCGTCGTAAGTTCAAGCCGAACTTGCAGCGCGTGCGTGCGGTCATTGATGGCGAAGTCGTTCGCGTCTGGGTTTCGGCCGCCGCGATCCGTAGCGGATTCGTGCAAAAGCCTGTGAAACGCGCACCATTCAGTATGCAACCGCTGTAAGTCTGGCAAAAAGGTTACGGACATGTCGCTGACACTCGACGAAGTGCGAAAAGTCGCGAAGTTGGCGAGGCTCGATATGTCCGCCGCCGACCTCGCCACAATGCAGATGCAACTGTCCGCCATTTTGGATTACGTCGGCCAACTCAGTTCGCTCAACACCGACGGCATCGAGCCGCTCGCGCACCCATTGCCCGTCCACAACGTCTTCCGCGACGACATTCTCGCACCGAGCTTGACCCCCGATGAGGCGTTGCAAAACGCCCCAAACCGCCTCGCCAATTTCTTCGGCGTCCCCGCCGTCTTCGATACCGAAGAACCGATCAGCCATTAATTGTTAGATTGAAATTGTTAGCCCGGAATTGTTAGCCCGACGCGCTAGCGAGGGAGTCGTGGCGAGTCTTCGAGACACGACGCAGAACGTGCATTCCCGGGCAAACGAACCGTCCTGTTTGAAGATTCACGACCATCCCTCTCTTGCGCGTCGGGCTAACAAATCGTTATTTCCCAGCTTCGGCTAGCAATTTCTCGATCTCCGCATCGAGTTCGGCTTTGTCCGGTGCCGCTTCCCAGATCTTGCGAATCTTGCCTTTCGCGTCGAGCAGATACAGCGTTGGCAACGCGGTCACGTTCCATTCGTCGGCGATTTCGACTTCGCTGTCTTCGGGTCGATTTTGGAACGAACGCCAGTTCACCTTGTTCTTTTCGAGTGCCGTGAAAAGCTCCTCGTCGACTTCATCCGCATTGATGCCGACGATCGCGAACGGCTTGTCTTTGTGCGTGGCGATTAGTTCTCGATTGTGCGGAATCTGCGCAACGCTCGCTCCGGACCACGTCGCCCAGAAGTCGACGAGTACGACCTTGCCGCGAAAGTCGCTCAGCTTCATCGGCTTGCCGTCGAGGTCTTTCCCGCGAATCTCCGGTGCCACTTTGCCGACGACCAAGTTCCCGAGGTTCTTCACCCCTGCCAGCGCCTTGGCGGCGCGTTTGCCGAGCGTGTCCATGTCGTCGTCGGGGTTTGCGTTGGCGTACTTCGCCACGACAATCGCGAGTTGTTCGGCGGCTTCAGCACGGGCGTCTTCATCGCCCGACTTCGTACGATTCTTGGCATATAACCCGAGCGTGTAGTGTGCGGCCCCGAGGCTATTCGCGTCCTTGTTCTTGGCGATGATCGCCTTCAAGAACGCGGTCAAGTTCTTCGGTGGTGTCGCCTCCAAGTTCATGATGCCTTCGGCAAATGCATCACTCGCCGCGTGATACTTGATCAAGATTTCGAGTGCTGGCTCGAGGTCCATATCGCTGTATTTCAGCACGTCGTTTAACATCGCGGGCACGTTCGCGTCGGCGGGTTTCGTTTGCGCCAACCGGGCGAGGCCCTTCGCGTAAAGTGCCATCAACGAACCGCGCTCGGAAGTCAGCAATTCGGCGAGCAGATCGGTTTTGGCGTCCTCGATCTTCTTGTTCAGCTTCGTTTCGGCTTTCTCGAATCGGGCCTTCATCTCGGCGTAAATTTCCTCGTTGCTTAGCTCGGCATCGTCTTTCTCGCCCGTGATGCGGCGAATCGGCGTCACGGGCACGGTCAGTTTCACAACCATCTGCACCTGCGACGCGGTGGCTGTGCCTTCGCCTTGGCTGCGTTTCTTGGGGAACTTTTGCGTTTCCTTCTTCCGTTCGGGTCCGGCAATCGGCGTGGGAACTTCGCCTTCGTGATCGATGTTCGAAGTCATGCAAGCCATGCCGACGACTGCGCCGAAGCGATTGACGACCGGCCCACCGCTCGAGCCGCCGCCATAGTCCGCGGTGATGCCCATCCAGCGTTCGCCGATCGCATCGAGGCCGCCGAAGTTCTTCGTGTACCGCGTGACTGTGCCTTGCGTGAACGTGAACGGCTGGTTGCCCGGATGGCTGAGCAAACCCACCCACGTTCCAATTTCCGCCGGTTGTGCGGCCACGGCCAACGGCGTGAACCCGGTGCCCGATACGCGAACAATGGCGATATCCGCTTTCTTGTCGCAAGCCAAAATGTCGATGACGGGGAAGACGTCGCCCTTCGCATTCGCGACGCCGAAATAGGCTCGTTCGACTTTCTCGAACACGTGCCAATTCGTCATCAATACGCCATCGTCGGTGAGTGCCCACGCGGTGGCGAACCAGCCATCTTCGAACACGTCCGCATCGTCGGTTTTCTTAACGCAACCGATGATGTATACGCTGTTCAACAGCTTTTTGTAAACGTCCTCCGGCGCGAGTACGGTGGTGCCGGGGGCGGTCGTTTTCAGCGCGAACGCATGATCCGTTTCGATCTTCACTTTCGCATCATCGGGCGAAATGCACTTCCCCTTGGCGATGAGTGTGCCGAGCTTTTCGGTGAAGTTTTCGAGCGTGGCATCGTCGTCGACGTACGTCGGTGCCACCTTGGTGGCCTTCGGATTCTCTGCGTACGCCGTCGGCAATAGTGCGGCGAAAATCGCGATCCCAACGACCCGGAACGGACTGCGTGCGAGCATCGTTCGACATCCTGTGTAACGGCGGAGTGATGGCCTGCCCAATACTGTACCCGCACCGTGGAACGATGGCCACGAATGCAAAAACCCCCGATAAGAATCGGGGGTTTCGCGTGTTCGGATACTCGCAGACTACCAGGCGAAGTGGCTGAAGGCCTTGTTGGCTTCGGCCATCTTGATGGTTTGCTCGCGTTTGGCCATCGCTTCGCCTTCGCGGCGGAATGCGGCCATGAGTTCGTCGGCGAGACGCAGATAGGTCGGGCGACCGGCTTTCGCTCGGATCGCGGCAAGGATCCAGCGAATCGCTAGCGATTCTTGGCGTTTCGCCTTCACTTGCATTGGCACCTGGTAGTTGGCTCCACCGACGCGGCGGGAGCGGACTTCGAGTGCGGGCTTGATGTTGTTGAGAGCTTGCGTGAAGACTTCGATCGTTTCGATGTCTGGCATCCGCTTCTGGATTTGTTCCATCGCCTGATAGACCACGCGCGTCGCGGTCGACTTC
>JANXNT010000275.1 GCA_025353985.1 Limnoglobus sp. | reverse complement strand
CTCGAAGCGGTGGCCGACGATCGCCTTGGCGACTTCGAAGATGGCAAGCTCGAATGGGACGCACGACACGCGGTGTGCGTCGTCATGTGTTCGGGTGGCTACCCCGGCAAGTACGAGTTGGGCAAACAGATTCTCGGCCTCGAAGCAGTGGCGAAAATGCCCGATGTGAAGGTGTTCCACGCGGGAACGATCGGCAAGAACGACCGGATCGTCACCGACGGTGGCCGCGTTTTGGGCGTGACCGCACTCGGTGCCACGCTCGCCGAAGCCAAAGCCAAAGCGTACGAAGCGGTGAAACTGATCTCGTTCCCCGGTGCCCACTTCCGCACGGACATTGCCGACAAAGCGCTCAAACGCAAGAAGTGAATTCAAGCCGGTTTCACGCAGGGAACCGATCTTGCGTGCATTCTCACTTCGAGTTATGAGGCGGCCTAACAGGTGCGTTCGGCACTCGGTTAGGGGGATTTCCGATGTCGTGGGCTATTCGAAATGCGTTCGCAATTGCGGTCTGGTGTACACTCGGAAGCGTCGTTATGGCCGAAACGCCAGCGGCGAAACTGCCCGATCTCGCATCTCCGGGCAAAGAGTCGGAGATCAAAGATCTCACGCCAATGTTGTTTCCCGAACCGCATGCAATGGAAAAACACGGCGAAGAGCATGGTAAACATGCCGATGCCCACGAAGAAGACCACGAAGACCATGGATTATTCGGTGCAGTGGAGTATCTGCTTTTGCGGCCGCGCCGCGGGGCGTTCGACTTCGGCATTGCCGACCCAGCCAACGACTTTATCCCTGGCGGTAAGCTCGAAAGCCTGAATTACGAGCTACGCAGCGGCGTACGAGCGTCGATCGGCTACCGCTTTAAAGATTCGCCGTGGGGCGTGTCGATGGCGTACACATTCCTGCGAAGCAGCGCGGATCGCACGATCAGTGCCCCAACGGGCGGGCTGATCTATCCGACACTCACGCGGCCCGGATTGACCGACGAAGTCGGCTCCGCAGCAGCAAAATCGAGCCTCGAATACAACGTATTCGACCTCGAAGTCGGTCGGCGGTTCCACATCGACGAACGGCTGAACGTCCGCGCCTTTGGTGGCGTCCGCTTCGCGAACATCCGCCAGGATTTCGACGTGCAATACGATCGTTACGACGCCAATATTGCCCGAGTGATGACGAGTTCGAACTTCGACGGCTTCGGCCCATTGCTAGGCGGCGAAGCGACGCTTTCCGTGTTTCGCGGATTCCAGTTGTACGCTCGCGGCTCGGGTGCACTGCTTACAGGCAAGCTCGTCAATCCGATCACGGAGACGAACAACGGCGGCATCACGCATTATGCATCGCTCGATTATCAAACCCGCCGCGTCATCCCCGTAATGGGCATGGGCATCGGCGGCGGCTGGCAGCACAAAAACGTGACGATCCGCGTCGGTTACGAAATCACCAACTGGTTCGGGCTGATCGATCAACCGCGATTCACCAACGACTTCGCCATCGGAAAAGTAACGACTCGCCAATCGGATCTGTCGCTCGAAGGGTTGTACTTCCAGTTGGGCCTGAAGTATTGAACCCGTTGCGAGAACTCAGGATACAATCGCGCCGAGGGATAAAACCTTCGGCGATTGTCGTTTGACGGCTGGGAAAACTCTCGATTCAAGACGGTCATATCCTATGTTAAAAGAGTGAGGTTTTGCACGGCTCGCCGACAGGGGTTCGGGTAACATGGCTGAACTCGAAGCGCTTTACGAAAACAAAGACTTGAACACGCGAAGCGGGTGGCGGAAACTACTGCCCGTCGGCCAGCCGATCAAGCTCGGCCGCGTCTTCGGCCCATCGGATTGGTGGATCAACGACGGGTTGATTTCCTCGTACCATGCTACGGTCAAATGGGACGGTAACACGCTTAACGTCGAAGAACGAAACGATCCACGGCCAACGAACCGCATCTTCTACCAGTCTCGCCCCGAACCGAACTTCAACATTCCAACCGGGGAATCGTTCGTCATCGGCAACACGGTTTTCGTGCTACACAGCGATACTGGCGGGCTGATCGAAGACCGCTTCGATGCCACGATTACCGCCGAAACCGCCGCTAGCCGCGCACAGTTACGGCAAGTCCCATTCGAGACGTCGGCCACGTTCTTGCGGGCGCTCGAACAGGTACCCGACGTGCTTCGGTTGGCGAACGACGAAGACATGCTGTTCCGAAACATGATCAAAGTCGGCCTCGACGCACTTCCCTACGCCGACGCCTTTGCTGTGGTGGAAATCCCCGCGGAATCGACCGAAGCCGACAAACGGGTCGTCGTCCGCGATCACCAGCAACGACTATCGGGCCGCTCCGAACAATTCGCCGCTTCGCGACGGCTGGCGTACCGTGCGATTCGCCAGGAAGGTAAGAGCATTCTGCACGTCTTCGGCGAACGCACCGAGAACGTGACGATGCGGATGGACCGGCAACTGCCCGGTACGCCGTGGGCGATTTGCACGCCGTTCAAAGACGGTTCCGGCTGGGGTTTGTACGTCGATGGGCGATCCCCGAAAGAACCGCTCATCATCAACGGGCAAGTTCGCGATAAGGAACTCACCGACTATCAGAAAGTCATCGAACTCGTTGCAAGTCTAATCGAATCGACGCGGCGTGCCCACCAGTTACAGAGCCGCCTGACGTTGTACCAACAATTCATTCCGCGGCGGTTGTGGAACGAATCGACGCCCGAACAACTCGATGAGATTTTGAAGCCGCGACTGACGAGCGTGACTGTGCTGTTCTGCGATTTGCGCGGTTCGTGCATCTTTGCCGCTGATGGCGAAGCCCAACTCGAAAACACCTGGCACGATCTTTCGGCGGCGCTCGACGACATGAGCAGCATTATCACGCAGGAAGATGGCGTCGTGGCCGGGTTCCAGGGCGATGCGGTGATGGCGTTCTGGGGCTGGCCGGACGCACAACCTGACCAAATCGAACGCGCAGCGAAGGCCGCCCTCCGCATCCGCAGCCGATTCGACAAAGGCGGTTGGTGGAACGAACTCAGTTGCGGCATCGGTATTGCGCATGGCAAAGCCATCGCGGGCCGCCTCGGAGCATTCGACCTCGCGAAAGTCGATGTGTTCGGCCCCGTCGTAAATCTGTCGTCGCGGTTAGAATCGCTGACCAAGAAGTTCGGCGTGCGAATCCTCGTCGATGAAGCCGTCGCCGAGCACTTCAATGCACGCCCGAATCCACGGGTGCGCACACGCCGCCTCGCGAAATTCGTGCCCGCCGGGATGAAGGCCGGGCTAGTAATGAGCGAACTCATGCCGTCCGCTGCGGATTCGGTGCAGGGCAACATGAAGGAACCGCAGCGCAAGAGTTGGGACGAATCGGTCGGCTGGTTCCTGGCAGGGGAGTGGTCGGCCGCACGAAACCGGTTCGAATCGTTCTTTTCAAACGAACTGATCGCGCAGATTCTACTCGAATTCATGAACAAGAACGGCAACGTGCCACCAGCAGGTTGGAAAGAGAAGCCAGAGATCGTTCTGGATTCCAAGACTTAAATTATCGGGAGTCAGCGCATGATATCGGTCGATTCGTTCCGCCCTCGCTTGTGGCCGATTCTGGCGATGCTCGCGATTGCTGCCGTGTGCGTGTTCGTGCTGCCCACGCTATTCACACGCACGTCGGCGCACTTTTTCGGTATGCTCGGCGGTCCCGTAATGTGCTCGCTAGGCCTCGTGGCATGGTGGTTACGCGGGTTGCAGGGCCAGGGCAAGTATCGATGGTTGCCGTTCGTTCTGTTCCTAATCCCTTCGTTCGTACTGGCGGCCACA
>JANXNT010000272.1 GCA_025353985.1 Limnoglobus sp. | reverse complement strand
CGAAACACTTCCTCGATTACCTTGACTTCGACTGGCCCGGTCGCGGCTCAGCACGAGGTCGCCGACCTGCAACTCCTCGATCGCCTTCGCCCCGTGAGGCGTCCGCAGCGGCGTGCCTGCCGCAAAACAATATTGCAGGTACAGCGACGTCGCCAACTCGGAGTACCCAGCCTGCGTCGCCGACCTCGTGCGGTCACTCCCGCTCAGCGACGCCGCTGCCGATCAGCCGCCGTATGCCCACCTGCTTCACCAACTCTCCGGCACCCGCCTGGCGGACCTGCGACACCGTCTTGCCCAGCACCCGGCCGCCGTACTCGTGGCTACATTCGGCCGCAACCCGACTTAGTTTCCCTTTGAAACGACACCACACTGCAGGGCTACACGCGAGTTTATTTGCCCGTTGCCGGTGGATACTTCTGCGGCCCGACCGTTCGTTCTGCGGCCTCTCGCACGCCATCCCGCGTTTCGCCCAGGTTCAGTTTCATCTCGTAGCTTTTGACCACCCAATAGACGACAAAGACAAACACGCCGAAGTACTCGACGATGTACACCCAATCGTCATTTTTGGTCCACTCGAGGGCGATTGCGATTGCGGGGACGGCCCACATGAACGTGCCGGTAATTCGGTAGAGGTTTTTGAATGCCATTTTCCTCGGACCGTCCGGCAATAGCCCGAGAGTATCGTGGGACCGATAAAGGACGACGTATCCGAGCGAGAAGAAGAAGGCGATCGCACTGGCGTAGTGGACCCGGCCAATCGCTTCGAGATCGCCTGCCATTTTCTTGTCCGCGTTCCAACTCATCGGGAACGCCACGACGCACAGCAACGCGACACCGCTGATGTTGAGCGCCCAGTTCTCGCGATCCGTAAAGCCTTGGTACGCCATCAACAATAACCCTACTGCCGTCAGTGCCCCGACGAACACATCTTTCATGCGGAAACCGGTATTATCGTGATAATAGTACGCGCTAATCGAATGCCGATTCACGGAGTCCCCACCGAATTCTCGGTAGCCCGCGAGAGTAAAAAGGAACGCGAACGTCACCAAAGCGATCAGCAAGCGAAGGGACGCATACGTGGCGAGCATGTGTGCGTGAATATCGAGATCGACCGTCACTCGGTCCGTACTGCCTCTGGTCATTTCCGTCATGATGATCGCCACGTGAGAGGTTCGTGAACTTCAGATACAGTCAGTAAGTTATCATAACTGTTGTGATTCCGTTAATAGTTTTCCGATTATTTCCGCAACTCAAAAAGCCGCACCCATACGATTTCGCGAAGTCACAAAGTTCTAGTTGAATTGACGTAAGTCAACTTTTGCACACTGTCACGGACGTACTCAAAAGTGCGCCGAAATGACATAGAAAAGGCGCGCCGTGACATAGAAAGTGCGCGCGATGACATAGAAAAGGCGCACCGTGACCCAAAAAAGACGGTACTTGCGGCGAGCACCAATCGTACGACCTTCGTCGTAACCCACAACAAGAGTGTGAGTTATGGCAAAATCATCCGAAACGAATCAGATATTCCCGATCAAAAAGTGGCGTTTTGAGACGAAAAAAACACGAAAAACACGGTTTTTGAGCGTTCGCAATTCGGACTTACGTCGATTCGGAACCCCCTTTTTGATGACTTCGGATCCCGATATACTTCGAATATGGCATTCGTTCGCTTCGCAAATGGCACCGTTTACGACCCCACCAACGGCATCGCTGGCACGGTCTGCGATCTCTGGGTTCGCGATGGTCGATTCACCTCGGCACCCGAAATTGGCACTGTGCCAGATCGCACGTACGACCTCACGGGCCTCGTGGTGATGCCGGGCGGCGTCGATATGCACGCGCATATTGCGGGACCGAAAGTCAACGTCGCTCGCAAACTCCGCCCCGAAGATCGCCGCGATTCGCCGCCACTTCGCCGTACGAACCTGCTGCGTTCGGGCACGCTCGGCAGCACGCCGACGACGTTCGCAACCGGCTATCTGTACGCGGGCCTCGGCTACACCACCGTGTTCGATGCCGCGATTCCGCCACTCGGTGCCAGGCATACGCACGAAGAGTTTCACGACACCCCGGTGATCGACAAAGGCTTCTTCGTACTGACAGGGAACAACCATTACATCATGCAGCAGATCGCAAAGGGTGAGACCGAACGGCTGCGGCACTTCTGCAGTTGGCTGTTGCACGCCACACGAGGTTATGCACTGAAAGTGGTCAACCCCGGTGGCGTTGAGGTTTGGAAACAAGGCTATAACGGCATGGCGGGCTTCGAGGACACCGTACCGGGTTTCGGCGTCACGCCACGCGACATCGTGCGAAACATCGCCCGCGCCGCCGACGAACTGAAACTGCCTCATGCCGCACACATCCATTGCAATCAGCTCGGAATGCCAGGAAACTGGACGACGACACTAGACACGATGGCGGCCATCGACGGCAGTCGCGGGCACTTTACGCACATCCAGTTCCACAGCTACGGCGGCGGCCCAGACGACCAAGGCACGTTCTGTTCGAAGGTGCCGCAGTTGGCGGAATACGTGAATTCGCACCCGAACATTACGGTCGATGTTGGGCAAGTCGTGTTTGGCGAAACGACTTCAATGACCGGAGATGGCCCACTCGGACACTTCCTGCACAAGGTCACGGGGCGGAAGTGGTTCAACGGCGACACCGAGTGCGAAGCCGGTTGCGGGATCGT
>JANXNT010000253.1 GCA_025353985.1 Limnoglobus sp. | reverse complement strand
GAGTGACGATGGCGTACTTTTGTGCTCGACCCCGGACCGATCAATAACGCCCCACTTTATTAGTGGGAAGCCCGCAAACCCGTACCACGTCAACGAATGGTATGAAGACGAATTTCGTGCCATGTTTGAACAAGCTTATGGCAGCGTTGAAATGTATACGCAAGTTCAAGCGTGGTCGTTGGTGCGCCGTCAAAAGGCACTATTGCAATATTCGGCGGAGATTCATGAGCATTCTCAACGGAAAATTAGCCGGATACTCTGGAAGGCATTTCGCTATCGATTCCCTCGGCTAAATGCACACGATTTATTCGTTCCTGTACCGGCTTGTTTTCCAATATACCGATCCTCCATCGCGCGATTGTTTGGAGAGCCATTGTGCCTAGTCGCCGTTTGCCGTGTCCCTAAGCGATAGCCAAGGCGTCAATCTGAGGATCGCTTGTCGCATATGCTTAAATTGAAATCACAACCGGTCACTGTTATTGTTCCCTGTTACCGGCAGGCGCATTTGCTCTCGGCCTGTTTGCACAGCGTTATCGCGCAAACGCGGCTGCCTGAGCAAATTGTTGTTATTGATGACGGGTCCGACGACGACGTTTGGGGGGTAGTGCAGGCATATCAGCCCCTCGTTCAATACGTTCGCAAGTCCAACGGCGGTCTGTCATCCGCGCGCAACGCGGGTTTGGCTGTCGCCAACGCGTCACACGTTCTGTTTCTCGATGCAGACGATCTTCTGGAAGAAACCTCGATCGAGCAACTCCTCGAAACTCAACGCCGTGTGCCGGACAGCATACCCGTCATGGGCCACAGGACATTCTCCGGCGATCCCCCGCTTTTTTCACCTCCCTCGTTTCCGGTTGTCTCGGACAATGCGGACGACCAGATCCGCCAACTTTTTCACAACAACATTGCGCCGGTCCACTGTTTTCTCGCTCCGGTCGAAGCCGTCAAACGAGTCGGCGGTTTCAGCACGGCATTGCAATCCTGTGAAGATTGGGACCTCTGGCTCCGCCTTGCTCTTGAGGGAGTAAAATACCGTCCCGTCGATGCCGCTGGGGCCTTATACCGGCAGCACCCGGACAGTATGAGTAAGAATTATCGCCGTATGTGTGTGTCGGGAACACAAGTTGTACTCCGGGCAGCCCGATACGTCCTGCGCCGCAATTACGTCTGTCCCTGGCTCCCCGATCTCGTTCGGGCGGTGGCGAACGCCATCATTTTTTATTCTCGCCGTCCCGGCGAGGACCGCCTCTGCGTTCGGGCGTGCAACATTCTACTCCAACTCATCTGTCGCTATTCGCGGTCCATTTGGCCCGGCGGTTACGAGGACCCCGCCTACCAACAGTTCAACTTTAATCTGAGGACGGCTCTGTACATCCTTTCGCAACGGAGCGCTTCCTGCTCTGTCGCGCGTCTGCAACTTGCCCTGCAACTTCGTTCGACCCAACGGCTGTCCTCGGCACGTCAGACCGTAGCCGTTTTGACCCAGACGTGCACGAACTGGCTGCAACGACCACAACAGCCGCCGTTGCACCCTAACTTCGCGGGAGCGAACTCCAGTTTATGAGCCCGCGAGTTGCCGCCATCATTCTGAACTGGAACCAGTCGCGGATGACGCTAGACTGTGTGGCCACGCTGCGAAAATCGGAACGGCTTTGCGATCGGATCATCGTGGTCGACAACGGCTCGCGACCAGAACAACTGGCGATTCTCGCCGATGTCCGCTCCGCAAGCGATGTCACCTTTTTGCCTCTCCCGACCAATCGTGGCTTCGCAGGAGGTATGAACGCCGGGATTCGCGAAGCCACCCGTATCGGGGCCGATTACGTTTGGCTCGTCAACAACGATGCCTTTCCAGAACCGAATTGTCTTACTCGGTTACTTGCAGTGATGGAAGCCGACACAACACTCGCCTGCGTGACACCCTGCTTGTTTGGCACCGATGGTGCAGAGCAGCCTTCTGGCGGACGATTTTTTGAAACTGAAGGTCGG
>JANXNT010000249.1 GCA_025353985.1 Limnoglobus sp. | reverse complement strand
CCTGGGTACCCGCCTTGAACCACTGATGCGCATAAACCTTGTCGCGCTCGATGGTAATCAGCCCTGCGCCGGCGTATGGCGCACGGATGCTGATTTCAATGTCTTCGCCGGCGGTGACATCCTTGCTCTTGAGCGTCAGTTGCAGTTCGGCGACGTGCGAACTTAGGAACATAACGACCCACACGGCCCCGTAAAGCAAGAACCACGCATTCGGGTTTCGTTTACGTTCGGGTAACCACAACAGGCCGGTGAGCGCGAGTAGGCCCCATTCGTAAATCATCGCGTGCGGCGAGGCCCAGAGTGTCAGGAACACCGCGCCGCCGAACATGACGTGCAAATCCTCTTTGCGTTTCCGCCAGAGCTGCACGAAACCGGCCATAGCGATCAGCGAACAGACGCCCGCCAACGGCCAGTGCCACGATTTCGCGTGCGGCATCAGCAGACGCCAGAACGCGAGCGGGTTGTGCATCTTCCACTGCTCGAAATTATCGAATTTCACGTTCGACTTCAGCGAACCGAGGAACCCCTGCCAGACCTCGGGCATCAGTGGGTAACTCCCACCGACTAGCACGATCCCCGTTGCAATCACGCCGAAGAAACACGGCCACTTCCGGCGAATGTCGAGCATGCCCCACACGACCAGACCGAGCAGCAGTTGCGGCTTGAAAAGAAGCAAACCCGCAACCATCCCCGCCGTGAACGGCCGCCCGTTGGCGAGTAACCGATACGTGCCCGCGAAGATCGCGAAACTCAGGATCGTGTTCTGCCCATAGCTGATTGCGCAGAACATCGGGTACAGCGAAAACACCCAGAAGAACGTCATGCACTTCGAACGCGGATCTTCGCCGATGACCCAACCCACGCTGAACCACAACAGCCCGATGTGAATGAACGTCCAGATGAGCGTGCTGTACACGAACGGCAGCGACGAAGTCGGCCAGTACAGCAGCGTGTAGAACGGGGGGTTGCGGTACGCCATCAGCGTCGTCCACTGTTGCGGCGGGAACAGCGTCGCCTGATATTCCATCACGAATTCGTGATCGTAAACTTTCTCCGGTTGGCCTTCGCGAATCAGGCGAGCGGCGGTGTACCACGCGAGGTGGTCGGCGGTGACGACTTCGCCTTTGAGGTTCGACGGGATGTTCGGATTGCCGAGAATCAAGCTGATAACGTAACTGACCCACAAGATGATCGCGGCGAGTTTCGCGAAGATAATCCGTTCGCGAAAAAAGTCGGCAATGCGTTCGGTTGTCATCGGCACTTTCAAAACCGCAATAGACACGTAGAGATATGAACTTGATATATTTTTCGCGGCCAAACACGACATCAGGAACAGGCTGTTTGCTACGATAGCCTACGAAACACGAACCGAATTCACGAGGCAAACGATGCACGCACCGATGGTATCTGCGTTCGCGAGCGGGCTTAATGCGGAGACGGCATTCGATGTCCTCGCGGTGGCCAAGGCTCTGAAAGCCACGGGGAAGGATGTCGTCGAATTGCAGATTGGCGACAGTCCGTTTCCCTCGACTGCGAGTGCGTTGTCAGCGGGGAAGGCGGCGATTGAAGCAGGGGCGACACGCTATTGCCCGTCGATCGGATTGCTGGAATTTCGCGAGACGATTGCGAAAACGGTGCGGGCCGAGTTCGGCATACCGGCCAACGTGGAGAACGTCGTCGTCGGCCCCGGCGCGAAGATCTTCGAGACACTGTTCTGCGAGATGTTCGTCGAGCCGGGCGACGATGTGTTGCTGTTCAGCCCGACGTTCCCGACCTTCGAGCCGAACGTGTACCGCCGCGGTGGTAAGCCATTTTATGCGAACCTGACGCAAGAAAACGCCTTCCGCCCGAACCCTGCCGATGTCGAGCACTTTCTGAAAACGGCAGCGCGACCGAAGGCGATTTTCCTGAACTCGCCGCACAACCCGACGGGTGGCGTCGCCACCGCCGAAGACCTCAAGGCGATTGCGGACGTGATCCGAGGCACGGGCGTTGCGCTACTGTCCGACGAGCCATATTGCCACATGGTCTGGGAGGGGAAGCACCGGAGCATACTCGCGGAACCGGGCATGATGGAGCAGTGCCTCGCGGCGTTCACGTTCTCGAAATCGTACAGCATGAGCGGCTGGCGGCTCGGCTTCGCAATCGGCTCGGCGACGCACGTGCAATTGATCTCGAAGCTCATCAACAGTTCGCTCTCGTGCGCGCCGCCGTTCGTGCAACTTGCGGGGAAAGCCGCACTCGAACACGATGCCACCGAGCGCGATACTGTCATGCGATTGTTCCACGGCAAAGTCGAATTGCTCGTCAGCGAATTGCGCAATATCCAGGGCGTCTCGGTGCTGATGCCCGCCGGCACCTTCTACGTCTTCCCGCACGTACAACCGATC
>JANXNT010000244.1 GCA_025353985.1 Limnoglobus sp. | reverse complement strand
CGTACCAGACACCTGCGTGCCTGTCGGGTACTTCTTCGCGACTTCGTCCCACGGGTTCTGCTGGCACTGCTTCATGCCGAGCGAGATTTCCTTCTTGTCGTGGTTGATGTTGAGGACTTCGACCTCGACCTTGTCGCCGGTGTTGACGACTTCGGTCGGGTGTGTAATCCGCTTCGTCCACGACATTTCGGAAATGTGCACGAGGCCTTCGATGCCCGGTTCGAGTTTGACGAACGCCCCGTACGGCATGATGTTGACGACTTCGCCTTCGTGCCAGCTCTTGATCGGGTACTTGGCCTCGATGTTCTGCCACGGGCTGGGCGTCTTGTGCTTCAACGACAGTGCGATCTTCTCGCGATCGCGGTCGATGTGCAGAATGTACACTTCGAGCACTTGGTCGATCTTGACGACATCGTGCGGGTTCGTGACGCGGTGCCAGCCCATGTCGGTGATGTGCAAGAGGCCATCGATACCGCCGAGGTCCACGAACGCGCCGAACTCGGCGATGTTCTTGACCGTACCGGTGCGGATCTGGTTTTCTTGGAGTTCCTTGAGCAGCGTTTCCTTCTGAATCCGGCGACGATCTTCGATGAGCTTGCGACGGCTGACGACGATGTTGCGGCGGATTTCATCGATCTTGAGGATCGTGCATTCGATGGTCTGATCGATGAAGTATCCGATATCGGGGGGACGCCGGATATCGACTTGGGACGCGGGCAAGAAGACGTTGACGCCGATATTGACGAGCAGGCCGCCCTTGATCTTCTTGAGCACCTTGCCGGTGACGACGTCGCCTTCTTTGTGCTTCTCGAGGACTTCGTTCCACTCTTTTTGGCGCTTGGCTTTGCGGTAACTCAGCGAGATCGTGCCGTTTTCGTCTTCGACGCTTTCGAGGAGCACTTCGACGGTGTCGCCGACTTTCGGAATGCCCGAACCGTTTTCGCCTTCGTCGCGCCATTCGTCGATGCGAACGAGACCTTCAGACTTGTAGCCGATGTCGATGACGACTTCTTCGCCCCGAACTTCGACGACGGTACCGATGACGATCTTGTTGGCTTCGTAATCTTTGTCGGATTGACCGATCCAGGCGGCGATTTCCTGTTCGAAGTCGCGCTGAATGTCTTCTTCGATTTCCAGCGGTGCGTCGAATTGACGCATGAGATTGCGGTTGACCATAGTTTATTCGGGAGACAGCGGCCCAGGCAGCGAGGCGATTGGAACCCAGGCTTGGCAGACATTAGAGTGAACGACACGCCCGGCAAGCCAACGGCCCGCGCAACAGGAGTGTGGATGGAGAATTCTAGGAACCGCACATCCGCCGCAACAGGGGCGCGGCGAAAAGGTTTTATTTGTTGGTCGTCGCTTTACTTTTCCTTTTGCACGACTTCGATCGGTTTCCAGTTGTACACGAAGCGTTTGAAGGCGAACTGGCCGGCCTTCCAGATGATGAACAACGATGCAACCACGATCGGTAGCGAGCAGGCACCGGGTGGCACTACGAAGAAGAAGAACTTCGTAG
>JANXNT010000243.1 GCA_025353985.1 Limnoglobus sp. | reverse complement strand
TTTACCAAAATCAGCGCTTCGTTTTGACAGAATGAACAGGATTTTCAGGATAAGAATGAAATCCGATCCTGTAAATCATGCAAATCCTGTCAAGAAATCCAAAGCGTTACGGCATCGCGATGCTCTTGACGTTCATATCGCCGTTGTCGGCTTTTACCAAAATCAGCGCGCGGCCTTCGTCGAGTTTGTCGAGTTGCAGCACGCCCTTCCACTCGGCCACGGTTTCGAACTTCACACCGGCGGTGTCGCCTTTTGGACGGGCTGTGATCGACTCGGCTTTGCTGAATTGATCGGCGGAAATCTTCATGATGCCACGGGCGTTGTTGGCCATTAGCACGAAGTCTTTGCCGTCCTTTTTGTACACAATGATATCAAGCGGGCGGTTGCGGTTACCGAGTTCGGCGATCGTCGTCCCGGTCACTTGCGAACCGGCCTTGAGGTCTTCTACGGGGATCGTCACGAGCGGCGTGCAGGTGTAAGCCGCGAGTACCTGCTCCTTGCCATCGACTTTGTAAGTCGTGAACGTTCGAACGGGGGCTTGCGTCTCGAATTTGCCATGGGCACCGTGGAAAATCTTAACACCGGCCCCTTTGTTCGCTTCGACGAACGGGAAATCGATCGATCGAAGCGTCGATGCGAATTCCTCGTTCGAAAGCCCAGCGACGATCAGTTTGCCACTGGCGAAACCGAGGCTGGTGATCGCTTCTATCCGTTGCTTGTCGGTCGCGTTCGACAACACCACCGACGAGAACATGACGTCTTTCAGCGGGAATTCGGCGAGATTGCCATCGCGCGTGATGCGTACGATCAGGACGGCGGCGTCCATCGCTTTGCCTCGCGTCACGGCTAGATACACGTTGCCTGAAGCAGGGTTGACCTTCATGTCGTTGATCGTGACTTGCGCAGCAGGAACGCCGATCATCGAGCCGATTTGCTCGGTGATTTTTTCGACTTTGACATCGTCTTTGCCAGTCGGTTTCGTGTCGCCGGTAGCGATGGCGAAGATCGTCGCCGATGCGGGATCGCCGACGAACAGCACGCCATCCGGCCCAAATGCCATTGCCGTAATCGACTTGATTGCAGGCGTACCTTTTACGGATTCTGCGAACGACGTCGAAGCCGCCATTGCGACCGCAACGAGAGTGAGAAGCCTTCGCATATTTGCCCCCTAAAACGAACAGTGTGAGTAGCAGCGAAGATCATAATCACCGAAACACGCGTAGTATGCAAATGAGAAAACGGAGAGAATTTCATCGTCTATTTCAAGTCGATATCGATCTGATTCTTTCCGGTGACAACCCGTGTCGTTAGCCCGCTGGTTTCGTGGCTGGCGTACTTTTCGGGCAGTTGCGATTTCTCATTGACCTCGCCATCGTAGTAGCCGCCGTTCTTGGACTGGAAGACGCTGACGCGATACTCGCCTGCCGGCACACCGTCGCCAGACTTCAGCGTACTCAGCACGACGCGGCCCTCGCTATCGGTCAATCCGTCGGCGACATTCCGCTCCTTTGCGGTGGCGACCAGCTTACCGTAAAGCGATACTGTGGCCCCCGCCACCGGTTGGCCATTCTTCGTCAGCACCACCGTCGTCGGATGGAGTACGATATTTTTCACCAATTCATACGTTTGCGAACCCTGTTCCTCAGTTTCCGGCAATTTGAGATTCTCCGGCAAGATGCCATCGAGCATGACGTTGGCGATCAGCGGGCCGTCCTGTTTCATCGTGATCCAGGCGAGGTGGTCGAATTCGCCGTACGTGAGACCGCGGAGTTTGCTCCCGCCGCCTGTTGTGGCGAGTTGGTAGTGGTTCATGCCGTTTCGCACGAACTTCTGGTAGCGGTGAACGTGCCCGCAAAACACGGTGTATTTACGCCCTTCGAGCGACTTTTCAAAACCTGCCCAACCGTTGGCATCGAGATCCTTCGCGGTCCAGAGCGGCTTGTGAACGAAGACCAGCGTCCAGCGCACGTTCTTGTTCTCTTCGAGTATCTTCCGCATCGCTTCGTTCTGTTCCGGGCTGATATGCGCTCCTTTGCCATCCTCGGAGTTGACTGCAAGGAACAACGTGTTCTTGTAGACGAAGTGGTAGTAGGTCTTGCCGTAACGACCGCCCCAGTATTCGATCATCGGTTTGTTCGTCAGGTCGTGATTACCCGGCACGTAGAAGAACGGCATCTCGAGCTTCTTCGCAAACGAGTCGAATTCGTCCCATTCTTTCTTCATCACCTCGGGCTTCAGCGTATAACCCTCAATCAGGTCGCCGACCGAAACCACGAACTCCGGCTGAAGCAGGTTGATCTGATGCACCGCCTTCGCAAACACGTTCGCCCGGTGCCCACCGGTCCGA
>JANXNT010000224.1 GCA_025353985.1 Limnoglobus sp. | reverse complement strand
TTGGAAGGCGTTCCGGCTGGCGGCACTGAAGCTCGAACGGCGGCGTGGTTCGGCGATCGAATACCAGTTGGCCGCACGCCGGGCACCCAAACCGGAGGAGCCAAAGTGATCGCCGAGGCCATCGCCAAACTTCGACGGGACAACCAACTGCCGGTCGATCCGCAAGTGCGCGGGCCGGTGCCGTTGAATCGCTTTTTTGAAAACGGCAATCTCTCGCACGTCGCACTACCGGGGCTGACGTGTGGCCGCGTGACGGAATATTTGCTCGCCGAAGGCGGTACCGTCGAGCCGTTCGGCGCGCCGGGGGAACCGCTCGCGGGGTTCCTGTATTTCGCGGGAAAATCCGGGCAAGCGTTCGTGAATGCCGACGACATTTTGCCGCGGCGGCGCTTCTCGGCGGCGCACGAACTCGGGCACGCGGTGCTGCATCGCGAACGGATGGGCCGCTTCCGTGCCGACACATCGGAGACGCTGCTCGAAGCCGACGATTCGACCGACGAGATCGAACGCGAAGCGAACCGGTTCGCGACGGAACTCCTGATGCCCGAAGCGGTGGTGCGTGCACGCGCGTATGAACTGCGGACTTTGCACAAATGCTGCCCGTTCGGCGTACTGGCGTATCGACTCGCTGCCGAACTGCTCGTGAGTCGGCAGGCGATCGGTTACCGTTTGAAGAATCTGGGGGTTGCCGATGCCGAATGATACCGCCAGCCATTTCCTGAAGAAATACGGCGCGTCGACCGTCGGCGATACACCGGCCCAACCGAACGTGCCGGTTGACCCCGACGATGCCGACGACGACAAAAAATCGACCGTCGATCGCACGATTGAATGTCCCGAAGCCGCGTGGAAGCCGATCATCGTTCCCGAAGCGCCGGCCCGCGAAGGCGAGTTTCCCGTACGCTTCATCGACGGCTCGCATACGGGACTGCCCGTGTTGTGCGTGCGAACCGAACGCGGGTGGCCGATCCCGCTGATGCTCTCCGAAGTCGGTGCGGTGGCGTTCCGCAGTGTCGGCCGCGGCTTCGAACGCGAGTTCGTCACCGTCGACCGCGTGCTGAGTTTCGTCGCCGATCCGTTCCCGTGGGAGGATGTCGAAGCGTTCGCAATCGACCTGGCCAACAAGCCCGAATTGCAACTGCGCGTGCTCCCAGCGAACCTGCCGGACCTGGCGCAGTACAGCCCGTTCGATTACGAAGTGATGCGCTCGCAAGCCCGCGCACGGGCCGTGCAAGAGATGGCGAATCTCGAACGCCTGGCACTCGCCGTGAATCGCAGCGTGCCGACGCTCGTCGATGGGCCGCTGAGCCGCGTGACCGGAAATCCGCTACCCGGTTCCCCGTTACTCATCGGCATCGCGAAGCGACAAGCGGCGGCGTACCTGCACGACGAGGGATGGCGAACGCTCTCGACGCTCCGCCCCGGACAGCGCACGCCCGTGTTCAAGATCGTCGGTATCGATGGCAAAAACGAAGGCCGCATTTCCGTGGCGACGTGGTTCCTCAAACTCTCCGGCGGCTCGCAGCTCGCGCCGAACTGGGGCTACGTGCGCGTCGAGATACCGTGGGACCAGTTCGCGAAGGATTTCGCGTACGAATTCCCGTTCGTCGATCGCCTGTCGCGATGGCTCATCGATGCACGCTGTCGCACCAGTAGTTACGCACGCATGCCCGTCTCGCTCGAGCCGATCGTGCGTGCCGAAGAGTCTCTCAAACCGCTCTTTACGCCGTTCCCGGTGCTGGTCAATCGACTGTACCGCACGGCAGGATTCTTTCGCGGAGGCGAACTGTGACCGAAGACATCCGCGAACCCATTGGCCGCGTGTCGGCCCCGCCCGATCAAGAATCGACGACGGGCGAATTCTATTTCTGGGTTCACCGGGATAAGACCGTCGAACGCACGCAGATCGTCAAGACGCAGAGCACGATCGGCCCGCGCAGCGTCACGTTCATCGCCGTGGTGCAAGAGGTGTATCGCCGCAGCCGTCAGAAAGATGTGAGCGAAGAATCGGACCGCTACGACGGCGGGCGCGGCTCGCATCCGCCGTTCGACAGCGAAGGCGTGACGTACGCGAAAGCCTCCGTGTTGCGCACCGATCCGGTTGCGTACACACCGCCGACTGAGGAGTGCGAAGTCTATCTGGCCAGTGCAAAAGAGGCGTCGCAGGGGTACGGCGTCGATCGCGTCGAGAACCCGCTCGACGTCGGCTTGCTGAAGAACGGCGGCACCGATTACGCGGGCAAGGCAACGCTTGACCTCGACTATTTGCTCGGCGAAAACGGCGGGCACATGAACGTCAACGGCATCGCGGGCCTCGGTGCGAAATCGAGCTTCCTACTGCACGTGTTGTGGATGTTGCTGCGCGAAGCCGAACGGCAAAAACGGAGTTCACCCAGCGACAAGAACCGATTGCAGATCGCGCCGATCGTCTTTAACGTCAAGAACTACGACCTGTTTTTTATCGACATGCTGAACAAGAAATATCGCGACAAGGAAGCCGAGTACCTGGACGACTGGAAGAAGCTCGGCGTCGAAAAACCGTCGCCGTTTCGCGAAGTGAAGTTCCTCGCCCCACAAGAAAAAGACAAGACGACACCCGCGAACGTCGGCCGCGCCGACGGGGCCGTGAAGCCTTACAGTTGGTCGCTCTCGCAAGTCATCGAGCAAGGCTTGTTCAAGTTCCTGTTCGCCGACGATGCCGTGTACGAACCGAACTTCGGCGGACTTGTCGATGAACTGGCGGAGTTCCTGACAAACGACACGCCGAGCGGGCCAAAGCTGAAAATCGGCGACGGCGTGCCACAGACGTTCCAGGAACTGCTGAAAGACTTCAAGGAACTTTCGCCGATAAACTCTAAAGATTATGCGAAGGCAACGCAAGGCAAAGTCTATCGCCACCTGAAATTCATCTTGCGGCAGGGTGGCGGCGTGTTGCGGCTGAACGACAATTTGGGCCACCCGATCGTGCTGACGAACGGCGAACAAGCGGGGCCGACGGTCATCGACCTGTTCGGTTTGCGAATGACGCCGGGGTTGCAACGCTTCGTGGTCGCAGCGGTGTTCCACCAACTCGTCCGGCTACGTTCCGAAGACCCGACGCCCGGTTTGCGCTTCGTCGTGATGCTCGACGAACTCAACCGATTCGCGCCGCGAAACAGTTCCGACCCGATCACGCAGATTATCGAAACCGTCGCCTCCGAGATGCGTTCGCAAGGCGTAATTTTGCTCGGTGCGCAGCAACAAGCGAGCCTCGTCGCGCAGCGTGTGATTGCGAACTGCGCGATCAAAGCGATCGGCCGCAGCGACACGCTCGAACTCGGTTCGGAAGTTTGGAAAGCCCTCGACCGCTCCGCACGCAGTACGGCTGCGCAACTCCAAGCCGATGAAAAACTACTCGTACAACCGAATTTCCGCGAGCCAATGCTCGCAAAAATCCCGTTCCCGCCGTTCGCACTGAAGAAAGAACACGCCATAGGCACCGGCGAAGTCGCGGAAACGAAAGTGGCATGGGAAGAGAGCGTGGAGGCGGCGTTTTAGATCAACCGATGGATACGAAGTAGTCGCGTCCCAGGGGTACGACGAAGCGTCTAACCCTGGGCTAAAAGATAGAACCCCGTTGGGGTGAATACATATAGAATTCTTAATCCAACGGGGTTGCATCGGATAGCCCAGGGTTAGACGTCTTACGTCGTACCCCTGGGTCTGATTGGGCGTACGGTCTAGATTCTTACCCCAACGGGGTTGCATCGGATAGCCCAGGGTTAGACGTCTTACGTCGTACCCCTGGGCAAGCGGCTTGTGTGAACGAGTATGATACCTTCAAACCCAGGATCAGCCATGTCGCAATCTCTGTCGAAAATCTGCGTTCATATTGTTTTTTCCACCAAGGCGCGTCACCCTTATTTTCAAGACGCATCCATTCGTGACAGTGCCCATCGCTATCTAGGTGGCACGTGTAACAATTTGGGTTGCCCTGCTATTCGTGTTGGTGGAGTTGCCGATCACGTACATATTTTGTGTCAACTTGGCCGAACGATGTGTGTGGCAGATTTGGTCAAGGAATTGAAGCGTGATTCCTCGAAATGGGCGAAGACACAAGGCAGTGAACTTGCGGATTTTTATTGGCAAAACGGTTACGGAGCGTTTTCTGTAAGTCCTGATCATGCCGAAACTTTGCGTGGTTACATTGATAATCAAGAAGAACATCATCGAACGGAATCGTTCCAAGATGAGTTTCGCGAGTTGTTAAAAGATCACGGGATTCAATGTGAAGAATGCTATCTCTGGGATTGATTCACGATTCACGATGCCCAGGGATACGACATGCCCCCAGGGGTACGACGAAGTCTCGTCCCAGGGGTACGACTAACCCTGGGCTAAATGATCGAACCCCGTTGGGGTAAATGCATAGCCAGTTCTTACCCCAACGGGGTTAAATCTGACAGCCCAGGGTTAGACGTCTTACGTCGTACCCCTGGGTGTATTGAACGACCATACACACAGGACACCACATGAAGATCATCCACACTGCAGACTGGCATCTTGGCGACCATCTGCACCGACTGGATCGCACCGAAGATTTACGTAGTCGCGTCGTCGAGGTCGCGCGCATTTGCGAAGAGCGTGTGATCGATGTGCTCGTGATTGCGGGCGATTTGTTCTCCGATCATGCGTCGGTGAGTGCCGAGGATATGACGCGCGAACTCGAACATATCCAGAAGGTGTATCGGCCGTTTTTCCAACGTGGCGGCACGATTCTTGCCATTACGGGGAACCACGACAAGGACAAGCACATCGAGTTTATCCGTGCGGGGATGTTGCTCGCGGCGATGCCGTCGAGTGGTGTCAAGCCGTTGTCACCGGGGCGGATGTATTTGCAAAACGGGCCGGGGATCGCGGTGCTGGAAGGCGGCGGCGAGAAGGTGCAATTCGTGCTGGTGCCATACCCGAATCCGTACCGATACGCTGAGGCCAACGATGCTTTCAAGAGCACCGAGGAGCGCAATCGCACGACGACGGATCGCGTCGGTTCGTGGGTGCAGAAGGCGATCGATAAGCCCGGTTTCGACAAAACGCTGCCGAGCGTACTGGTGGCGCACCTGCAAGTGCGCGGCTCGGAAACGCACTCGCTTTACAAAATCAGCGAGACGGACGACGTGCTGTTTGGGGCCGATTTTATCCCGAGCCACTGGGCGTACGTCGCGCTCGGGCACATCCACAAACCGCAATCGCTCGGCGGCCTCGACCACGTCCGCTACCCCGGTCCGCTCGACCGCCTCGACTTCGGCGAACGCAACGACGACCGCGGCGTCATCGCACTGAACGTCGGCAAACAGTACGGGCCGGAGTGCCGCACCGTACCCGAATGGGTGCCGATTTCGCCAACGCCGATGCACCTCATCGCCGTCGCGAACACCGCCGAAATCGACGGCCTGCCGGAGAAGTACCCGGATCGCGCCACGGCGATTGTCAAGATTTCTGTCACGCTCGAAGCCGGTGGCCCGAGCCGCGATGAAGTGATGCAGCGACTAAAAAAGATGTTCCCGCGCTACGCCGAAATCGTCTTCGCTCGTGCCGAAACCAGCGACGGTGGTACCCCACGAACGGGCATTCGCAGCGATGCCGATTACCGTACGACGGTACGCAATTACCTGAAAATCAAGCATCCGAACGACGCCGCCCTGTTGACGCTCGCCGAAACATTCCTCAGCACCACCGAGGCCCAGCCATGATTCCGAAACGTGTGGTATTAGAAAATTTCCTGAGCTTCGCCAGCCCGGCGGTCACGTTCGACTTCACTGGCGACGACGAAGCACTCTGGGTGATTACCGGGCCGAACGGTTGCGGCAAGTCGGCTGTGTTCGATGGCATCACCTACGCGCTATTCGAGTGTCATCGCGGCGGTCGCCAAAAGCAAGAGTTGCTCATGCGGCACGGTGCCGATTTTTGCCAAGTGGTTCTGGAGTTCGATTTCGCGGGGCACAGTTACCGGATCACCCGCGGTCGCAATCGTTCGGGAAGGACGACGAAGCCAATACAAAAACTGGAGGAGCAATCCGCGAACGGCGACTGGATTGCCCTCAAGGAAGGCACCAGTGGCGATACGCTCAACAAGTGGGTAATCAGCACACTCGGGCTGGAATACGATTCGTTCACATCATCGGTATTGTTGAAGCAGGGCGAGGCGACCAAACTGCTTTCGTCATCGAAGGAAGAACGGCTGGCAATTCTGAAAGGCATCATCGGCTTCGAACATTACGAGGCCCTTTCGGAGCGAGTGAAGACTGCCACGTCGGCTGTTCGCAGCGCTGCAAGCAGCTTGAAAATGCGGTTCGCGACGTTGGCGGTCGTGTCACCAGAAGACTTGATCGCAAGCCAAAATCGTGCAGATCGCGCTGAGGCCGTGCGCCTCGAAGTGAGTGGTTTGCATGCGGCAGCGATCGAGCGAGTCGGGCAATCGCGGACGTGGCAGAAGTGCCATGCGCGCTTCGATGAACTCGGGGAATTGCTGACGCAAGCCGACCAACGTGCGGGCCGTGCGACGACGATTCGCAACCAGAAACTGCGCGTCGATGAACTCGGCACCGTCGTGCCATTGCTGCAATCGTTGTGTAATGGCAAGCGGGAATTGGCGACGTGGCAAGACACGCTCAGCGATCGTGAACACCTCCGGAACGAGGCTACCAGCCGTCGCGATTCCTCGCATATTGCATCCGCTGAAGCGCGAGGGAAAGTGGCCGAACACAAGGCCACTGCGGAGACGATGGAACGCGAACTGGCGGATGTCGTGCGTAGTATTCGGAGCGTTCAATCGTTCCACAAACAAGCGGTCGAATTGGATAAACTGGCGGGCGAAGTCAGCCGCTACCCCGTCGATCTGCCGGCGCGTTTAATGCTGGCCACCGAGACAGAAACGAGCGCGGACGGCGAGTTTCGCCGAGTCGAAAATCAACTGACGGAAGCGCGCACGCACCTCAAAACGGCACAAGCGGAACAGGTCGAATTTCAGGACCTGAAAGCCGGTGTCGATTGTTCCCGTTGCGGTCAGAAAGTGAGTGCCGAACATGCACAGGCCGAACGCGCCCGCATGGCCGCCGACGTGGCATTGTGGCAAACGCGAACGACCGAGCGACAGGCCATTGTCAGTGTCGCGCAAGAGAAGCACACGAAAGCGAAAACGGCACTCGCCGGGTTGCAGCAGCAATCGGCCGAGCGCAACCGCTTTCACGATAAATTCCAGACGCTGCAATCGAGCCTGACCGAGATGGGTTGCACGTCGAACGCCGCCGAACTCGTTGCCGAACAATTCACGCTGGAAACGCAAGAGAAGTCGACTCGCGAACGATTCACCCTTGCCCAGAAGGATAAAATCGCTGCCGAAGCGGTCGCGGTCCAGCAGGAAGCTATCGGCAAAAGTGCGGAGATAGAGATCAAGCAATTCGAATCGCAAGTCGCGGAAGCCATGGCGAAACGCGCGAGTTTGCAGGGTTCGCAGGCGAGCGATGCGGCGCGATTGTCGTCGCCGTGGGATGTGCAATGGCCGACGTTTTCCGCGTATGAAGTGCAAGTTCTGGTGCAGGAACTCGCGACACTGCGGATGACGCCGGTCGAATCGGAGTACCAACAACTCGTCAGCGACGATGCCAAACGCGACGTCTGGCGCGACGAGCAAGCTCGCGTTCAAGCCGAAATCGATGGCATCGTTCCGGCCGACCGCGTTTCATCCGATGCGGCTGAAACGGCTCGCACCCAAGCGGCGAATCAACTTGCGACCGCGGAAGCCGACCATCGTGAATCGCTTCGCTCGCACGAAAACCGGATGAAGCAATCGAGCGAATATCAGCGCGTTTCGACCGAGTTAGCCGAAGCCCAGGTTCGTCTCGGCATCCACGAGACGCTCGATAAGTCAGTGGGTAAAGACGGCATTCAACTCGACCTCGTGCGCGAAGCCGAAACCGAAGTGATCGCGCTCGCCGACGACACCTTGCGACGTCTCTCGAATCAGGAATTGTCGCTCGAAGTCGACGACGACGTGCTGAAAGCATTCGCGTTACGCATCCGCAAAGTCGGCGAAAACCCAGTCGGCGTCGACTTCATTTCGGGCAGTCAACGCTTCCGCGTCGCGGTCTCGCTGGCGCTCGCAATCGGTCGCTTCGCCGGTGGAAAGCAACGCCCGATCGAAGCCGTCATCATCGACGAAGGTTTCGGCAGCCTGGACAAAGACGGCCTCCGCGCGATGGCCGAAAACCTACACGAACTGCGCCGCACCCAAGCCCTCAAACGCATCATCCTCGTCAGCCACCAAGAAACCTTCACCGACCAGTTCGCCACCGGCTACCGCCTCACCCCAACCGAAGCGGGAACGACGGTGGAGCGAATCGGGTAGCGGTCCTTCAGGCGAAGCCGACGCTTTGCAAGTAATCGCGCGCCATCGCGGAGTATTCGGCACTCGGTTGTGTCACATTGCGAGGTGTGACTTCGTTTTCAATCGATCTACGCAACGCGTCCACAGAAGTCGATTTGCGAAGTTCGACTGTCGATTGCCATAGTCTGACGATCAGCAAAAGTCGCGCACTTCGATGTTCGTTCAAGGCATCGCGATTCAAGCCGAGCGACGCAATCGTCTGTTTGCCGTGTAAATTACCCTTTACCGCGAATGGCACATGTTTCCGAAACCGAATAAGGTCCGATGGATTTTGCGATGCGGGATCGATGAAGAGAGGCTGTTCGTCGGTCAAATTGTCTGATGCAGACTTGGCACGGCTTTTCGGGTTCGCCAACGGGAACAGGTTGCCCTTGTGTCTGCTGTTGCACAATTCGCAACTGAATAGCAAGTTCTCCCACGTGTAAGCGAGCCAGAAATAGCCGGGTATGTGTAACTTGTCCTTCTTCGATTGTTTGTATCCGGCTTTTGGTCGGTAATGTTCGATATGCCCATAACTGACGTGTGTGATTTTCGCTTCACAAAACGCACACTTACCATGTTGTGCAACAGACAGTGCTGCCTTCACATCGTCATGGGCGTAGATTTTTGCTGAAAACTCTTTGCTCTTGAGAGGACTCCCAGGTGATGGGGTGTAACCGCGTTCCCGGCGCGGTCATACCTTGAAATCCTCATAGTTTCCCACGAGTTGCCGATGCGGATGGACGCGCTCGACTCCATCGTCTTGTCGCCACTTTCCAAATTCTT
>JANXNT010000221.1 GCA_025353985.1 Limnoglobus sp. | reverse complement strand
TCGTGTGGCTCTTTGCCGCCCGGGATCGCGATGGTCAATTTCGTTCCCGCAAAGTCGAATTTGCAATCGTTCGCCGGGTCGAGCGGCTTACCCCAATTCTTGATGGCTTCCTTGGGCACAGGTGCCGCAAAAACGAGAACGGGAAACGCAACCAGCACAACGAGCAGAGAGAATTGGGGTAAGCCGCTCGACCCGGCGAACGATTGCAAATTCGACTTTGTCGGAACGAAGTTGACCATCGCGATTCCGGGTGGCAAAGAGCCGCACGATCTGAGTGCGGAACTCAACGCCCCGATGGATGCACCGCGCGTGCTCAAAGTGGTCGAAGGCGACTTCCTAATGCAAGTCACGCTGGGCGCGTTCGAAGTTCCCGAAGGAGCCAAGGGCGGAACCGAGCGCAACATCGCGTTTTGGGGCGCGGGCTTGCTGGTCTGGCAAGACGCCAAAAACTACGTCCGGCTCGAACGCGCGATGTTTCGCCGCGACGAACAAGCTCCGTGTTACATCAGCTTCGAACTTCGCAAAAATGGCGAGTTCGTGAAGTACGGCACACCCGAAGACGGCAAGCTCGACCCGAAGAAAGGCACGATTTTGCGATTGGAGCGCAAAGCCAATGTTTTTGTCGCCAGCGCTAGCGAAGACGAAGGCAAGACGTGGCTCGAACTCAAAGAACTCGAAGCCGAACTGGACAAGAAACTTCAGGCCGGCGTCGTGGCTGTCAACACCGCCAAGGCCGACTTTGCCCCGCAATTCGACAAGTACAGCCTCGGTGCCCCCAAGTAAGGCGTTGGCCATGCGCGGCGGAGAATCTATATTGGTGGGTGAGTACACCATCACCCAGGACAGCCATGAACGACGATCCGTTAAAGCCGATTTACAAGCGTGTCTTGCTCAAACTTAGCGGCGAGGCATTCGGCCACGGCGGCAAGAGTAGCGGAATCAGCCTCGACGAAACGCTGGCGATGGCGCATCAAATCAAGCGTGTGGCCCAGCGCGGGGTGCAGTTGGCCATCGTCGTCGGCGGCGGGAACCTGTTGCGTGGGGCGCAATTCTCGGCGGGTTTGAACACGATCAAAGCGTCGACGGCCGACTACATGGGCATGATCGCGACCGTCATGAACGGCCTGGCGCTGCAAGATACGCTCGAAAGCCTGGACATGCCGACGCGGTTGATGACGGCAATTCACATGGATATGGTGTGCGAACCGTACCTGCGCCGACGGGCGATCCGGCACCTCGAAAAGGGCCGCGTCGTGATCTTCGCGGGCGGCACCGGTAACCCGTACGTGACCACCGACACGGCCGCAGCGCTTCGTGGCCGCGAAATCGGAGCGGACATACTATTAAAAGCAACGAAGGTCGATGGCGTGTATACGGCCGACCCGGAGAAAGAC
>JANXNT010000179.1 GCA_025353985.1 Limnoglobus sp. | reverse complement strand
CATGAACACCGCCGACCGCTCGCTTGCAGTGGTGGACTACGCCCTCCGTCGCCGCTTCGTCTTCTTCGACCTGGAACCGCAATTTGGATGCGACGCCTTCCGTGCAACCCTTCAGGATCGAGGCGCTCCTACCGCACTCGTCGAACGAATCATCGAACGAATCACCGTCCTGAACCAAGCCATTAGTAAAGACGACAAGAATCTTGGCCGCGGCTTTGAGGTGGGGCATAGCTATTTCTGCCCGCCCACAGACGCTTCGGAAACGATCGATTGGGACGAGTGGTATCGGAACGTCGTCGAATTTGAAATTGCGCCTCTACTTCGGGAATACTGGTTCGATGATTTGGCCCGGGCACGCAAACACGTCGAAAGGCTTTTTGAATGATCCCGATTCAGAACGTGTATTACTTGCTCTTGTATGCCTGGGACGCCTTGGAGCAGAACGATACCGAGGATATCGCTGCCGACCCTCAGACCCAAGTACTGGAACTTTTGGCTGGCGTGCTCAATCAGGGCGTGGATCGCCTGCTGCGGCAGGGCTTGCACCGTGAGTATTTATCCCGTCAAGAAGCGATCCCCGGCGTTTGCGGCAAACTCAACGTGTCCGCCACAATCAAGGCCGACCTGTTGCGCCGCGCTCAAACCATTTGCGAGTTCGATGAATTCAGCTACGACATCATACAAAATCGCATACTTAAAGCCACGTTACGGAATCTGCTGCACACCAGTAGTCTCGAAGCGAAGCTGCGGGAACTTCTACGAGCGACTTGGCACCGCTTACACGAGGTCGCGGAAATCACCCTGACCGACCGCACTTTCCAACGCATTCGATTTCATCGCAACAATCGCCACTACTGCTTCCTCCTCGACGTTTGCCATCTCCTCCACGATTTCCTGATCCCAAACGAGCGCACCGGTCAGTTCACGTTTCGCAATTTTCTACGAGACGAAAGGCGTATGCGTGCTCTATTCGAGCGATTTATCCGCAACTTCTATCGCCGTCATGCGGAAGGATATGATGTCGAGGCCGAGTCACTGCGGTGGAAGGACTCCTCTGGATCCACGCAGGATCTGGCTGTCTTACCAGGGATGCGAACCGATGTCACACTTCGTCGCCCCGGTCATGTACTCATCATCGACGCCAAATACTACCGTCAGGCGTTGCAAGAATACCGGGGCAACGTGACGGTTCGGTCGGCGCACCTCTACCAACTCTTTGCCTACCTGAAAAATATTACCATCGCGACTGATCGCCCTACCGAGGTGGAAGGATTGTTGATCTACCCTTTGACGACGCGAAGACTCGATCTGGATTACCGTATTCACGGACACCGCATACGGGTCAATACTCTGAACTTGAAACAGGATTGGGATCGAATCCACGCTGATCTCATGGCGTTACTACCGACGTAATTGGCTACGGAGCATTCGCGTAAAGTCCGTGTATGCCATGCTCGTCTTCCGTTCTCGTTTCACTTTTGCCTGTTGCGAATATCATATCCCTGCGAACTGTCGCTCCCATTCCAATACCTGGAGAATCCCGATGTCGTCACGCGCGAATGCAGTCACTT
>JANXNT010000178.1 GCA_025353985.1 Limnoglobus sp. | reverse complement strand
AAGTGACTGCATTCGCGCGTGACGACATCGGGATTCTCCAGGTATTGGAATGGGAGCGACAGTTCGCAGGGATATGATATTCGCAACAGGCAAAAGTGAAACGAGAACGGAAGACGAGCATGGCATACACGGACTTTACGCTCGAAATGGTCGAGACGGAACTCGGTGTCGAGCAACGTTACGCCGCGATTTTCCCGACGCTCGCCGATGCCACGCCACCCCCGTGGTTGATGCCGCAACTCGCACGGGGTATGGAACTCGCGCTGATGAGCGAGAAGGCACGGAGCGAGTTCATCGTCGCGCCGATCTTGTTAGCGGTGCGGGAACTATCCGGCGGTCGAGTGTCGATCTTGTCTGGGCAGCGCCTCGATGTCGATGCCAGTCGTAGGCTGAACGGCGAATGCGACTTTTTACTTTCGCTGAGCGAGCCACTGCCGCGGTTGCGTTCGCCACTGCTCGCCGTTTTGCAAGCGAAGCGGAACGACCTGGAAGGCGAGCTAGGCCAATGTGCCGCGCAGATGGTCGCCGCCCAACTTTTCAACGAACGCGCCGACCGAATCGGTCCCGTTTACGGTTGCGTCACCACCGGCGAAGACTGGCAGTTCCTGCGGCTCGACACCTCCGGCTTAGCGATCGACCCGACGCGCAGGTACATCCACCAAGTCGGTGCCGTACTCGCCGCACTACTGGCCGCAGTGGAATAATTCTTCGTTTAGCCGCGACGCGGAGTCTTCGTAGCGGAGCGCGTGCGCGTCTGCCATTTGCAATGTCTTCGGTGGGTTCGTACCCCGCGCTTCGCTACGCTAAGCCTGCGCGGCGCGGCTAAACGAAGAGTACTAATTCGCGCTGAATTCGGGCGGGAAGCGGCGGCCGGGTTGGGGGAGTCGCAGTGCGGCGGCGAGTTGCGTGGCGCGGGCAGCGACATCGCACTCGGCGAGTAATTGTTGTTTCAATTCCAGTGGCAATGGCAGCGAATACGCGAAGATATCGCAGAGCGGCCCCAACGGCGTGTCGCTGTGGATCAGTTCTTCGATCTGCTTATGCGTCGTGCCGCCTTCGGGGAAACGGGCGAGAATCGCGGTGGCAACCTCTTTGCGTAACGCACTTAACGTACTCATCTGCGCTGGCACGATATCGTGCAACGGTTCGTATCGGGCAGTGCGGTACGGCTTGTCATCGTCGAGTTCTTCGAGGATGCGAATGCGGGTGATTCCACGTAGCTGCAAGTTGTAGCGGCCGTCGTTCATCTGATCGTGTGCAACCACTTTGCCTAGGCAAGCGATCTCTTGAATCGGCGGGCACTCGTCGTAATCGTTTTCCCAATCGGGCTGCAAAAGCACGAGCGCGAAATGCATATCGCCCGCCAGCGTGTCGGCCATCAACTCCCGGTAGCGCGGCTCGAAGATGTGCAATCCTTGCACGATTTGTGGGTACAAAACGAGGTTTGGCAACGGGAAAAGCCGTGCGAAGTTCTCCACTTTTGGCGACGCAGTCGAATCAGCCATCATCGGGAACGCTCGCCAAGTGTCAATGGTGCAAACTGCGGAAGCCGCAGATTATATATAGCTGCACTCGCGCAGCGC
>JANXNT010000111.1 GCA_025353985.1 Limnoglobus sp. | reverse complement strand
GACGAAGTGCAAGGCGGCGGCGAACTCGCCGGCAAGCGAACGCTCGTCGTGCGGCTCGCGGCGGGGCAGAAGGATCCGTTCGCGCTCATTCTCGAATCGCGGTTCCCCGTGCAGCCGACCGACCAGGATGTTTCCTTGCTGTTGCCGCGAATGTTGCAAGTCGGCGAACGCGATGCCCAGGTGACCGTGACCGTGGCGGACTCATTGGA
This sequence comes from Limnoglobus sp., assembly GCA_025353985.1. Lineage (GTDB taxonomy): Bacteria > Planctomycetota > Planctomycetia > Gemmatales > Gemmataceae > Limnoglobus. Next base: position 2,478 of record JANXNT010000111.1, on the reverse strand, counting down.
AGTGCGTGGATCGGTGCGCGAGTGGGACGGCAATCAACCGTCGGCGGTGGCACTCGATTTGAAGCCAACGACGGTGCAAGGCGTGAAGTCCGCACCGGGTTCCGCGCAGTTGGCGGGGCAGTTCGATGCGGGAATTTCGAGGCTCGATTTAGCATGGCAACCGTACCGCCAAGAGCTTTCCGCCGAGGTGCGAGCCGAGGTCGCCGTCTGGGATCGGCAGCTCGATATTACGGAAACCATTCGCTTCAAATCGCTCGAACCGATCCGCCGACCGATCCGCCTCAAAGGCCCGCGCTCGCCTACGGCATTCCGCCCGCAGCCCGCCATCGAACCACTCGGCGCGGGCGAGTGGGTATTCGCGCCAGCCGCCGGGGTGAAGGAAGTGACGCTGGTCGTTCGCTACTCCGTGCCGGTATCCGGGAACACGGCCACGGTGCCGTTGTTGTGGCCCGATGCAACGAAGATCGAAGCGACGACGCGCGTCTGGGGCGGCGTCATTTCCGGTGGGCGGCGGGCGACGAAATTCGAAGGGCCGTGGCAGGAACTTGCGCCCGAACCCGATGCGGATCGCGAGGCGATGCCGTGGCTGACACTGTCCGGCACGGGCAACAGTTTGCCGCTCACATTGGAACTCGGCGAGTCGCGCGATGCCGCGAGTGGGGCGATCATCGAGCGTGGCGTTGTGCAAGCGTGGGCGGGCGAAGATGGGGCGATTCTCGCACGGTGCCGGTTCGTGTTGCGGCGCTGGACGGCGGCCACGACGGAGATCGAAGTCGCATCGACCACGCCCCCCGTCGCGTTCGTCGATCGCGAACGGATCGACACGGCCACGCCCATTTCGGAGGAAGGCAGCGCGAAGCGGTACCGCATCGTTTTGCCTGTGCCCAAAGCGAATCGGCCGTATCAGATCGTCGAAGTGCGGTACGCGGCGGCACCGGGCCGCAACGATCGCGAAGTGAATATACCCGCACCGAGTATTCGCGGTGCCACGCTTCGCACGCCGATCCGCTGGCACGTGACCGTCTCCGCGAATGCCGTTCCGCTGTTGCCCAACGAAGGTGTGTCCGCCGAGTTCCGCTGGCTGTGGCGCGGCTGGTTACTCGCCCCGACGGCCACGACGACAGCAGTCGATCTCGATCGCTGGATCGCCGATGGCGCAGACCCCGACGCGAAGCCGGACTTCACCGATACCTGGACGGAACCTTCGGGGGAAAGCGTGGCGGCACGGCAACCGACACTCGCGGCGATCACCGTTTATCGCGTGCCGCGCAACCCGTGGGTAGTCGGCTGTTCGCTTTTCGCAATCCTGCTCGGCGTTGGGTTGTCGCGGTTGCGGCCGATCCTGCTCGGACCTGCAGTGGCGCTGCTCGGTTTCGCACTGGCGACAGCCGCCGTGTATGCCCCGCAGCCGACCGCGCAAGCCGGTTCAGCGGCCATTCCCGGTACGTTGATTGTCGCGGGTGCGCTCGGCGTGCAGTCGTTCCTGCAATGGCGGAAGCGACGAAGCATCAGCCACCTTTCGGCGTTCCATCGCGGTGGGTCGAATTCCGCGTCGGCCCCCGTACTCGTGCCGTCGCCATCTGCGCCGCGGGCCTCCCGAAACGGCAACCCGAGCGGCGCGGCGGGCACCGTACCACCGCTGGCGACCCCGTCCGCAAACTGAGCCGCCATGCACTGTCACACCATTGTCACCCGGCTGGCCATCGCGCTGATATTCGCAGTGTGTGGCCATGTCGTTCGTGGCGATCCACCCGCCGTGGCCATCGTCGGTGGTATCGCGTTTGTCGTTTCCCCCGAACGCCCCGGTGCGGACCCCTTCCCGATTCGCCGCGTATTATTACCTGCCAATCAAGCGTTTGCTCTCGCCGGGCAAGCGGGTGACGCGCCATTACGGCGAATGCCACGCGAGGAATTCGAGTCGCTCGTTCGCGCCGCCACTAAAAATCTCGCGGGCAAATCGACGCCGAAACTGGCGAAGGCCACCTACCGTGCGACGCTGACCGATGATGGCCTCACCGGTACCGGCGAGTGGACGGTTCAGGCCGCGACGCCGCAAGCAATGCTGATTCTCGAACCGTTGCGGATCGCCATCGGCAACCCGAAGTGGGTGGGTGGCACCGAGGCGCTGATCGCGCGCCCGCCGACAGCACCGACATCCGCCGCATTGTGGATCGAGCGCGGCGGGTCGAGTGCGGTTACGTTCGATTGGTCGACGCACGGCATCGAAGAACCGGGCGAAATGAAGTTCGACTTGCGTATGCCAGCCGCGCCGATTGCGTCACTCGAAATTGACCTGCCGACGGATCGCGTGCCGATTCCGGCACAGTCCGACACGCTGCTGACGGGGCCGTTTCCGGCGGCGGCGAACCGTGCGATTTGGAAGATCGCGTTCGGCGGTTCGTCGAAGGTCGAATTTTCCGTGCGAAGTACGACGGGGGTCGGGCAGTTGCCGGCGTTCGCCCGTGCATCGCGAATGAC
>JANXNT010000061.1 GCA_025353985.1 Limnoglobus sp. | reverse complement strand
CTGGAAGTTACCCGATCTCGGCTTGAAAGACTGGTTTCCGAAGAACAACAACGCCGGCATCGCCCGGCAAGCTGGTGGCGGTGGCGACGGTTGGGGGTTCAATCTCGGCGATTGGTCGTTCGGTTCTGGAGGCGGTGGCGGCGGGGGAACGTGGCTACCGGTGATTTTGTTCGTTGCGATTCTCGTTGTGGCGCTGATCGCGTGGCGATTTTGGCCCGGTGGGGAATCGAAGGAGCGGGGCATCGCTTCGGCGGTACAACGACTCGGCGCATGGCCGGTCGATCCGCGAACGATTGCCAATCGCGAAGATCTCGTACGTGCCTTCGAGTATCTATCGGTGTTGCTATGCGGAAGTGCCGCGAAAGTATGGAACCACCACACGATTGCGGCCGCGTTGCGAGCGAAACTGCCAGAGTGCGAAGCGTATGCGGACGAGTTGGCGCACCTGTACGAGTTGGCCAAATATACTTCGGTCGGCGAACCCCTGCCCGCAACGGCACTCGCCGACGCCCGCCGTTGCCTCTGCCAACTCGCGGGAGTGACACCCGCATGATCGCCCTCCGTTTCTTGCTAGGAATCTCGCTGATATTCGCAGCCACCCCCATCGCATTCGCACAAGGCGAAGCGCGACCTCAAGCTGCGATTCCGGCGAATGGCACCGATATCCTGCGTGCGTTGTTCAAGTTTCAGAAATTAGTTCCGCAAGAGCACCTCGACCCGTTCGACAAAGGGTTGGGCGAAATGGTCGTGGTGCTCATCGGCAACCGGATCGATGATAGACCATTTTTCACACAGGACATACTTCGAAACGATGGGGCCGTTCTGATTGCGACGAACGAGAACATCTCGCTGGCAAATTTCTTTCCGCCAATCAACAATTTCATCGATCGAACCGTGAAGGTTACGGGGCGAGACGTGGAATGCACCCGGCCACGGCGCTGCTTCCGTGGCGAAGCGAACTCGCCATTCGCGACGATTCTACCGCCACCCGTCCCTGAACTGGCTGCGCTCATTAAGACATCGCGCGTGGTTGCATACCGGCCGTCCGCATTGTTGCGAAACATCGCGAACAACCCGTATCTCAGTCACACGTTGGCCGAATTTCCCGGCAACTCGCGATACCGGGGCGGCGCAGAACTCGAAGATGGCGCAGCCATCGCAGCGATGTCGGACCCGGCACAAATCGGCAAAGCGGTCGTTGTCGCCGACGCCGGGATGTTCTCGAATCAAATGATGATCGCGAACGAAGCCGCGCGGGCTGATGGCGGCGACACGGGAACCGATAACTTCGTGTTCAGCTACTTTCTGACATCGTACCTCACCACGAAACGCGACGGCACGAAACGCACGCGGGTGTTGTTCGTCGAGAATGGCAAAATCATCACCGACTTCGACCGCGTGAAACTCGATGCAGGCAACCCGTTCCCCGGTGGCATCCCGCCGCTTCCGATGCCACGAATCGACAAGCTGCTCGAAATGGTCGAAAACAAGGTGAACGAAGGCATCGAGAAACTGCAAGACGAAGGATTACCCGAAGCGATTGTGACGCGAGACAGAAGTGGAAGGATTTTCAGCAACTTCATCGAGTTTGCCACCGTGACCCTCGGCATTGGTGCACTCGGCTTCCTCGTACGCCGCATGTGGGGTAGCCGCATGAAAGCGGATTTTGTGCCGTCGCCGAAGATTGAACTCGATGGTTCCGGCCCGCTCGTTTTGCGGAAACGCAGTGCGCTCGACACGGGAAATATCCGCGAACCGCTCCGCGATCACTTGCGTGTGTTGTTCCAGCAATGGGGCCTACCCGCCGATCTGGAACCCGTAGAACTGCCGCCGATTCGCACCGATCAGCCGCGCGGCGGCAAGCCGAAATTGCTACGGGCACTGAACGAATTATGGGCGATTGCCTACGGTGAGGAAGCGGTCGCGATTGCGCCGTCGCGTTGGCGTGGCCTGCAAGAAACCGTCGTTTACGTGGCGCGTGAAGCTGAGACGGGCAGTTGGAAGTTTATACCGAACGGGAGCGATGCGTGAGCGAACTAATGGAAATCGTGCCCGTCATTCAACCCGACGGCGTCGATCCCACGGCCATCGCGAAGTCGCTTGCTAAGCAGGCGAGCGACCTGGGGCGGAAGGTGGCCGCTGAAGTTTCGAAAGTCGTCGTCGGCGCGAACCACGTCACCGAACAATTGCTGATCGCGATGATCGCCAGTGGCCACGTTCTGCTCGAAGGCGTGCCGGGCGTTGCGAAAACGACGCTCTCGAAAGTCTTCGCGAAGTTGCTCGGTTGCCAGTATCAGCGAATCCAGTTCACGCCGGACTTATTGCCATCGGATGTCACCGGCACATCGATCTACGACCGCAATAAGAACGATTTCATTTTGCGTCAGGGGCCGATCTTTACGCAGGTTCTGCTCGCCGATGAAATCAACCGTGCCCCCGCGAAAACGCAAGCGGCACTGCTGGAGGCGATGCAAGAGTATCAAGTGACGGTCGATGGCCAGACGCTGATGTTGCCACGGCCATTCCTCGTGCTGGCCACCCAAAACCCGATCGAGCAAGAAGGCGTCTACCGCCTACCCGAAGCCCAACTCGACCGCTTCCTGTTACGCATCGAAATGGGCTACCCCGGCTACGATCACGAAGTCGATTTGCTTAAACTCCATGGCAAACCGCCCGTTGACGTCTCGACGCTCTTCGATCCCACGCTAATTCTCTCACTGCAAAACCGGCTGACATCGGTATTCGGGCGCGACACACTCTACCACTACATCGTGCAAATTGCCGAAGCGACTCGCGAACACCCCGACGTTGCGCTCGGTGCCAGCCCGCGTGCGGCCCTTTCGCTCATGCGATGTGCGCGGGCGCGGGCCGTGTTGCGTGGCAACCATTATTTCACCCATGCCGACGTGCAAGCCGTGGCAATGGGCGTACTCGGCCACCGGATTATCCTTCGTCCCGAAGCCGAAATCGAAGGCCGCGAAGTCAGCGATGTGGTGAAGGATGTGCTGGCCGAAGTGAAAGTCCTCGAAACCGCGTAGCGGATAACCGAACCGCATCGTCAAAAAAAACGCCGCGATCCGCTTGCCCCAACGGGGATGCGCGGGATATACTGCAAATAGATCGAAAGCGATTCCCGCCGGTCGGGGTTACCTTCAACCTCCTCCAACATTTGTTCCCGGTTCACTCTGTTGAGGAGGTTTCTCGCATGTTCGCATTTCTACCTGGTGTCGGGCCACAAGAGATCCTGCTTCTGGTACTGCTCGGCGTGCTGCTTTTCGGGCGGAAACTGCCGGAAATCGGTCGCTCGCTCGGCAAAACCGTCGTCGAGTTCAAGAAGGGCGTCAAGGGTCTCGAAGACGAAGTCTCGACCGATTCGCCCTCGCGATCGATCGAACCCGAGCCAATCAAGGCCCCCCAACGCATCACCAACACCACGCCAAAGTTCGACGATAGCCCCGTAACGAATCTGCCACCCAAAGTGTAAATCGGGCATCCGATTGCAACCCGAACGCCCCGGAACTCCGGGGCGTTTTTCGTTAGTAACAACTGTCAGCATGAATGGCCCGCACATTATTCACGGCACATCGACGCTCTCGCCGCCGGCCCGAGTTGCCATTGCGGGCAGGATTTGGGCGACCGCGTAGGTGAGAAAATGCACGCTGGCGTCGGCGAAGGCGAAGTTCGCTCCGCCGGAGTGTAGGCTCCAGAAGTGGTACATATCGCAGGGGTTCGTCGTCCGCCCCGGCCCGTAAGCGAGCATCTTCACCGAAATGCACTCCGGAACGATGAATGTTCCCGTTTGCTCCGGGATGCTGAGTTCGGCTCCCGGTCCGTCGAACGGCGCGAACCTCCACATGTTGCTGTACCATCGCCCGGATTGGTGCGAATCTGGTGGTGGGCGCTCGCCGACCATCAGCGTCTGACTGGTGCCATCGGAGACCGCCGTGAGTGGAACGCCTTCGAAGCCGGGTAGCACTCCTCCGCGTCCCGCGTACCCGGCGACTCCCAGATACGACGTCAGCGCCGCCGCAGCACCTTTCGACCCAGGAACGGGTTTCGCCAGCCGATCGTCGCTCGGACAGCGAAACGCTGTGAGTACCGTCGAGTAGCCTACGTGCGGAGGGGAGCGGTAGGTGTATTGGCTTTGTTTGCACGCATCGACCGATGCTCGCCAGAGCGGTTCCTGATCGATGTAGGGGAGAATCAACGCGGGCCAGCTCAGGATTTGTTCGGCGTTATGCGTGTACGGTTCGTTACCGCCGAGGTTAGGCGGCATCCGTCCGTGCGCCGCATGATGCCCGTGCAGCGAGATCGCGATCTGCCGCAAACGATCCGCACACGCCGCCCGGTCGGCACGACCACGAACTTGTTGTACGGCGGGCAATATCAGTCCAACTAGCAAGCCGATAATCCCCACCACGACCAGCACCTCGACGAGCGTCACGCCACACCGCACTCTGTTTTGCATCCTACATCCCTCACTGTTTGCGGTATCCCGTTAGCCCTATGCGCTAGTTTTGAAGTTGCGCTTTCCGTCGCGATGCACGATACTTCTGAGCCGATTCCCCGCAAGGGGTCGGGTGATGCGCAACTGCCCTGTAGTGACTTCGCCAGTGTCCGGGTGGTAGAAACTGGCGAACGTATCACACCCGACCCCTTGCGGGGAATCGGCTCGGTAATGTCGGTTTATGCACGTTGATTTGGATAGTTTCCGCCCCGCGCTTCGCTACGCAAAGCCTACGCGGCGCGGCTAAACAGCGCAACTTCCTCGCTAGCGCGTCGGGCTAACAATGCGGGTTTGACGATTCGATCTTGTTAGCCATGATGGTTGCGTTATGGCCGCTTGGGGGGCACGATCACGGGTGTGGCGGCGAGTTCGGTGGTCGGTTTCTCGCGGACGTGTTCGCGGAACTCGAAGGGATCGGGCAACAGCAACTTCAAGAATGGGGCCGTGAGTGCGGGTGCGGTCAGCATCGTTTGGATGATTCGCTGGGTCGAAATCTCGGCGGTCGGGTCGTCAATGGCGGCGCGTTCCGCCACTTGTTGCGCGAGCCGGGGCACATCCGAGCCACTCGGTTCGGCGCGCACGGCACCGCGAGTTAACGGTGATTCGGGCATGCGAATGTGCGACAAATCAACGGTGGCTGCGTTGCCGAGGGTGCGTGGCACGCCTTCGTTGGGCGGCGTCGGCAGGTTCGGTTTTCGCACGAGCGGCGGCAACGTGGCCACCGTCACCAACGGCTTCGTCAGCGGCACTTCGCCGCGATCCGCCGACGATGTGCGCGATTGCGGAACCGACACTTTTGGTATCACGGGCGACGCGGGCGCGGTCGGTACCGAGACGTTCGCGACTTGTTTGCCGGCAAGGTCTGCCGTAAACGCGAACGGCTTCAACGCGGGAACTTCGACCGGTTTCACGGGCGTCGTATCGGGGATGGCGACGACCAGCAACGGTGGCGTGGCCTCCACTTTCGCCGCTTCAGCGGGGGCGGGGGCTTGCGACGAACAGCCGCTACCGATGGCCGCGGCGAGCGATAATGTGCAGAGTGCGATTCGCATTATTTGCCTACCACTTCGAGGATGAGTTTCACGGCGGTGCCTTCTTTGGGTAGTGTGTCTTTGTTCGTTTCCAGCTTCAAATACTTCTCTTCCTTCATCGTCAAACTCGATTGCAGCACGGTTTCGTCGGTCACGGGGAACACTGCAATCAGCGTTCCGGTGAGATCCGCACCGTACTTTTTCTCGGGTTTATCGGGGGCTTCTTGCGACATCACCGATCCCGTAAAGCGAAACTTGACGTTCTTGGGGAACGGCTTTTTCGTCTTCGGATCGACGAGGAATTTATCGACGCCGAGCTTTTTGGCGGGGCCATCGCCGGCCGGAACTTCGATGAAAATCATCACGTCCGGGCCTTCGGCTTGAGCGCCTTCGCCGCGTGCGGGCTTGCCGGGTTTGATGCCCAGTTCTTCGAGCGCCTTGTGGACATCGCTCGGGTTGGCTTCGATAATTACCACGGTTTCGTGGGCTTTCTTGCCCTTCGGGTGCGCCCAACCGGCGATCAACTCGATCGGGTAAATCTCCGCCAGATGCGCGAGTTTCCGCGGCGCGATCGTCGCATCGACGATAACGGCTTTCTTCTCTTTGTCGACCGTCACCATCGGCTTCTTCGGGTCCGCCGCCCACACGGGAGTGGCCCCCAAAATCAGCACGGTCAGAAGCAAAGTTCGACGCATCATGTCGGTCACTCCGAAGGAAATCTCCCTCTCAGAGTCGCAGATGCTCCACGCGAAGTCAATGATCCACACGATTTTCCGGCCAGCCCGCAGCGCGAGTTTTGAAGCGCGACCCAGGGGTACGACGAGGAACGTCTAACCCTGGTCTGTCAGATTTAACCCCGTTGGGGTAAGAACTGGCTATGCTTTTACACCAATGGGGTTCGATCTTTTAGCCCAGGGTTAGACGTCTTACTTCGTACCCCTGGGTTGCGCTTGCGCTAGCGTGTGTTTTGACTCCCTCGCTAGCGCGTCGGGCTAACAAGAATGACCATCCCGTGCATCCTTAGGTAGGCTTCGCCGATGACCGACCCGAAAGCGGACGACACCGCGCGACGTATCGTGCAACTCGAAGCGGCGCTGATGCGGCGCACGGAACTGCTCGAACAAAAGCAGACCGAACTTGCGAATATTAAATCCTCGAAAGCGTACCGAACCGCTTCGACGGTGCAAAAGATTCTC
>JANXNT010000060.1 GCA_025353985.1 Limnoglobus sp. | reverse complement strand
CCCGTTATGGCACCGGCGGTCCTGTTAGCCCGACGCGCAAGCGAGGGCAGTTATCAATGTATGTTCCACTCGCTTGCGCGTCGGGCTAAAAAACGGTTCGAACAAAACGCGATGCGACTTCAATCACTCAGTCGTGGCCCGAGGCGATCCCGTAGGGCGTCGCGGACTTTGTCGCTGACGGCAATCCCGCCGATGTCGAGTTCGCATAATCTCGACAAATACGGCGACTCCGCCAGGGGCAACAGTGCGTCGCCGCCGAGTAGCCGGTTGTTCGACAAATCGAGCCAGTTAAGGCGTGCGAGTCGTGGCGATGTGGCAATCATTCGTGCGGTGTCGGCACAGAGTTGGCAACTCGCGATACCCAAACCGGAGAGTCGCCACGGGGCTTCGTTGAGGATCGCTTCGACGCTGCGATCCGAGATGCCGGTGTTCGCGAGCGTGAGGATACGCAGGTTCGCGAACTGTCCCGATTCGACGAGACTGCGAACGCCGACTTGGGTGATCTTGTCCTGATCGAGATTGTTGTGCGAAAGGTGCAATGTACTTAGATGCGGGAATCGCCCCGATTGCGCGAGCACTTGCAACGAGACATCGTCGAGATAGTTCCGCGACAGCGACAACCACGTCAGGCCGTCCGCCCACGGGGCTTCGCACAACATGCGAACGCCCTCGGTTCGCAGGTAATTATCGTCGAGATCGAGCAACCGCAGCGACGGCGGACCTTGCACGAGACAAAGCGGTTCGAGCGTCGAAGCGGGGATCGTACCGCCATGTGCACGCAGTTCGGTGGCTTGCATCCAGAACCGCGAGTTCGCAACGGTCACCATATTCGCACGTGCCGAACCGCAGCGGTTCATTTCGAGTTGCGTCAAGTTTTCGCACGCCCTCGAGCCGATTACGCGCTCAAGGGAAATCCCCGCGAGTGGCGTTCCCGAAACATCGAGCCGTTCGAGCCGGATCGCCGGGTCGGCCCGGACGAACGCCCGCCATGCATCGGGGGCAATCGGATTATCGGAGACATCCAGTTGCTTGAGCTTCGCGAATGCAGCGAGAAAATACCCGAGGCCATCGCCAGTCAGCCCGCAATCGTACGCCGTTAGCGATTCCAGCGAACGCCCCGCAAAGAGTTCGAGGAACTCGGTCTCGTCGATCGTTTCCCCAACGGTGTTACCGCGTCCACCGAACGCGAGGTGCTTCAGTTGGTCTCGGAGTGGCGATACCCAAAACATATTCGCGATGTTCGAATAACCATCGAGACGCAAGAGTTCCAGCGATTTCAGGCGTGGCCAACCACTTTGAAATATGTGGGCTAAGAAGTCGATAGGATCCACCCACCCGGAGCAGTCGGCGTGCGTGATATGGTATGACCAACTCGAATTGTTTGCTTTCGTGAAATCCGTCGCGAGAAGTGTGCCAATCTCAGCCGTGTGTTCGTGCAAAAACGCATCGGATACGCCGTACGGATCGGCGGTCAGGCTTTGCACGAAACCGCGTGCGAATTCCCACTCGGTCATCTCGGGGCGCGATTTGCCGAGCCAACGATCTTCGTATTCGGTCAGGAGAGCGTGTTCGCGGTCTTCGAGTGCGGCGCGGTGCGGATCGATGGCGTCTATCGACGCGAGTTCGCACTGGACGCGGATGAACTCCGCACGGGACGCATCGCGGTTTTCTTCGAGCCAATCGGCGTAAACGAGGCGCGGAAGGTCGTCCGCCGGGTTAGCGTGAATGGCGTGCAGAAACGCATCGTGGGACATGGTCAGTCGCCGGTAGGGTACAACGCGCGGCCACACGAGGAACAACAAACGAACGCGCCGCCTTCGAGGTCGTTACGCTGCCCTTCGGTCACTTTCGAGCGGCATTGCTGGCAGATCAGGCCCTTCAGCCCCGCGAGGCCATCGGGGCCGTAACCCTTAACGAGCCGCGAGTATTGCCCGAACACTTCGGGCGGAATCTGCGCGTCTTGTTTCAGAAGCTCCGCATCGCAGCGCTTCTGATCTTCGATCATCCGGTCGAGCCGTTCCTTCGCTTCCACTTGATATTCCTTGAACTCGGCTTGGGCATCGGCCCAGCGTTTTTCGACGTTCGGCAAATCAGCGGTACGATCTTCGACGTCGAGAATCGTCTCGAGGATCGTATCTTCGAGGATGTTCTTCTTTGCGGTCGCCTGATCGATTTCGGACTTCGTGGCCTGCATTTCCTTCATCGTCGTCACTTCCATCGCGCGTGTTGCCAGGCGAGAGAGTTGCTGTTCGATGGTTTTCAGCGAGCCTTCGTCGTCTTTTTGCTTGAGTTTCAGCTTCTTGATCGTGTCGTAAGCCAGTTTGTGGGCTTGTTCCTCGTTGGCGAGGTGCGTTTGACGGGCTTTGAGAATGCGGGGGCCACGGTCGATTTCGTCTTTGAGGTCGCGGAGGTGTCGCCGAAGTCGGTGGCACTCGCGGAAGACGGTGGCAAGCGATGCGGACATGTCGCAGTTCTCCGAGTGTGTGAAGTTAACATATCGGATATCGCCCCGAAACCATTACGGAACGTCGCGAGACTTCATTATGCGGATCGTTCGCCGTGAAAATTCATTCGCAACGCGACCGCAATTTTATGCTGCTGGCACAAAAACTACTACCGGATTCGGCTCGATCATCCGATTCGATGTGCCGTTGTTTTGTTTTCGAGTGAGCGAGGTGCTATCTAAAAGTAGGTGTCAATTGGTTCACAGAATAGCAGCCTCGCACGATGTCCGAACGCAGCCTCGAAACGCTGGTTACTTCGCGAAAGCAGTTGTTGCTGTCAGGAGATAGCGCGAACTGCCTCGTGCATATTTACCCGACGAATCAATCGATCGGTCGGCGTTACGCGCTCGGTGTCGATACATTGCGGCTGGGTCGTGGCGACGATAACGACATTCGCATTCACGATAACTCTGTGTCGCGCCGCCATGCGGTAATCGAACCCGATAGCGATGGTTACCTCGTGCTCGACCTTGGCAGCACGAACGGCACGTTCGTTAACGATCAACAAGTGACCACGCCGACGGTGTTACGAGATGGCAATTTCCTGCGAGTGGGCAACTGCATTTACAAGTTCCTCACCGGCGGGAACATCGAAGCCGACTACCACGAAGAAATTTATCGGCTGACCATCACCGACGGTTTGACGAACATCAACAACCATCGTTTCCTCATCGATTTCCTCGATCGCGAATTGGCACGTTCGATCCGCCACGAACGCCCGCTCTCCGTACTCATGCTCGACCTCGACCACTTCAAGCAGGTCAACGATAAACACGGGCACCTGTGCGGCGACCACGTGTTGCGCGAACTCAGTCACCGATTGAAGTCGTTCGTTCGACGCGAAGATTTATTCGCACGCTACGGCGGCGAAGAATTCGCGATGGTGCTCGTGGAAACCAACAGCAATGAAGCCGGTTCCGCCGCCGAACGAGTGCGTGCCGCCGTGGCGAATCAACCGTTTCGATACGAAGGGAACGTGTTAAACTGCACCGTCAGCATCGGCGTTACGACGACAATTGGCGGCGAAGGCGAACTGACGCCCGCCGAGATCCTGAAACGCGCCGACGTCAATTTGTACAAAGCCAAACACGCCGGTCGCAATCGCGTTGTTAGTTCGTGATCCTCTAAATATCCCAGACACCGGGCTTCTTCGGCTTCGGCACTTTCTTCTTCGATTTAATCCGTTGCGACGGGGCCTTGTTCACGATGTTGTCGCGGCGTGGCTCGGATCGCTTTTCGCTCGGCACGGTGGGTTCTTCTTCTTTCACGACGGCGACTTTGACTTTGGTGCGGGCCGGTTTGGCCTTCTCGCGGCCGGGTGGCGGCGGGAATTCGTCGGGTTCGATTTCGCCGCTGAAGTCGGGGATCGGGTTGCCGTCGAGGTCGACCGCCAGATCTTCCACCTCACCGGGTTTGCCGCGGATTTTCCCACCTTCGTTCTTCGCACGGTAGATCATCTTGATCGGCACTTCGCCGAACGGGCTGGTATCGCGCAACACTTTCGTCAGGTACTTCGTGTACGTGTTGTCGAACAATTCCGGGCCGTTCGTAACCATCGCGATAGTCGGGGGGAACACCGCCACTTGGGCCGCGTAATAGACCTTCGCCACGCGATTGAACCGCACCGGTGGCACGTTGTTCGCGAAGGCATTCTTTAAGATGCGGTTGAGTTCGCCAGTACCCAGCCGCTGCCCGGCCTGTTTGTAAAGCTGTTGTGCGAGGTTCAACAACCGGATCGTGTTCTTGCCTTGTTTCGCAGTCACGAACGCGATTGGCACGTGATCGAGCATCGGGAAGACATCGCGAAGGTACTTCGCCATCTTCTCAGTTTCCATCGCGTGCATCACCAAGTCCCACTTGTTCACGACGAAGATCGCGGGCTTGTGATTCTCGATGATGTACTCGGCGAGTTGCTTATCGACGCGGCCCACCCGCGTGCGGGCATCGAAGAAGTGCAGCACGACGTCCGCACGCCGAATCGAACGCTCGGCACGGTGCAAACTGTAAAATTCGACGTTACCGGACATACTGCTTTTCTTGCGAACCCCGGCGGTGTCGATCGCGATGAACGTCTTACCGTCTCGCTCGAAACGCACGTCGATACTGTCGCGCGTGGTGCCCGCGACTTCGGACACGATCACACGCTCTTCTTCCGCGAGGCTGTTGATGAACGTGCTTTTCCCGACATTGCGCCGACCGACGATTGCGAGTTTCAGCTCGACGCTATCCGGTGCTTCGCCGGTATCGACGGGCAACTTGTCGATGATCGCGTAAATCAGGTCTTCTTTACCGCGACGGCTGTTCGCGCTGACGAGCAACGGCGGGCCGTAACCGAGGCGATAGAGTTCGGTGGCGGCATTGTCGAGATTCGAATCGTCGGCTTTGTTCGCGACGAAAATCACCGGCCGGCCGATCGACCGCAGCCGTTCGGCCACGGTCTGATCGAGTGGCGTCACCCCGACGCGAATATCGACGAGGAACAGCACGACGGCGGCGGTTTCGATTGCATTTTGAATCTGGCGCTCGACATCTTCAGTCAGATTGTCGATGTCCTGGATGCCCATACCGCCGGTGTCGACGAGTTCGAAGTGGCGTCCTTCGTATTCGAGCAGCGTCGAAACGCGGTCGCGCGTGACACCCGCAATCGGGTCGACGATACTGATCCGCCGATTCGCGAGCGTGTTGAATAGCGACGATTTACCGACGTTCGGGCGGCCGACGATGGCAACAATTGGCAGTGGCATGGTTCCGTCTCTTCAAGTCGTGGTCGAGTTGGCAAATCCGCAACCATTCCGTCGTCGCGCGTAGCCATTCTTCGTTAGGAGTTACACTCCAATTCGTTTAGTATATCGAGAACTTGAAAAAAGGTTAAAGTATGGCACGATGCGACGAAGGCTATCGCTGTACGGTCTGCGGTTTGGACGTCGAAGCCGTCACCGATTCGGACCTGTATCTGCGCTACATTTTGGGCGAAGTCCCGCTCGAAGCGTTGCACCTTCAGCCGGAGTGCCACGTTCGCTGCAATGCGGCACTGTCGCAGTATATTCACGGCGAATCGTGGGCAACGGTCACTTGCACGGGTGCGTTCGCCAAGTCGAATTTCGACGCGGCTTTTGTCGCTGAGGAAACGTCGCGAATTAGCCGTGCGTGGCGGCGACTGCAATCCCTTCCGACACTCGGATTGTCGTTGTCAGAATATCCCCTGAGTGTCACGCCGGAGAGTCTTTCATGAACGCGATTCGCACCTTCGTGCTTCTGCTCGTGATGGCCAGTCCCGCATTCGCGGATGTCGAATCGGGGCCGAAGCCGGGCGAGAAAGCCACCGAGTTGAAGATCTTCGCCGCAACCGGAACGAACGAGGGTAAGGACGTCGACGTTGCGAAACTACGTAAAGACGAGCCGACGATTTATCTGTTCGTGAATGCCGAGAAGTTCACGCGACCGATGGCCAAATTCCTGCGGGCGATCGATGCGAAAGTCAGCGACGATGCGGACAAAGCGATTGCGGTTGCGATCTGGGTCGGTGGCGACACCGACAAAATGAAGGAGTATCTGCCGAAGGCGCAGCAATCACTGAAGTTCGTGAAAACCGACTTGGCCGTTTACACCGAAAATAAGACCGGCCCGAACGGCTGGGGCCTAAACAACGATGCCCACCTGACAGTTGTGATCGTACATTGCGGCAAAGTCGTGAAGTCGTTCGCATTCGTATCGGTCGACGATTCGGACGCAGAAGCGGTACTGGAAGCACTGAAAGCGGCGGTGAAGAAGTAATTTGCGCAGCAAGTCACTTGCCGGGGCGTAACGAACTGGCCATTTGCACGAGTCGCCGGTCCCAAAATAGACGCTCGTCCCATGCGCAGTAGGCGTGTACGCCGATGACTTTCGGCTTCACGCCGCCATTCTCTTTCACGTCCATCGTGATTGCGGAAATCACAACGAATTTAGCGGTGCCGGCCTCGCCGCGATCGACCTTGAACCGCATCGTTTCGATACCCTTTTGCTCGCCGGCGGCTGGCGGGTCGCCGAGGAGCGGCATCGTGTTGACGTCAAGCCACTTCTTCAAGTCCAAGACTTTATCGTAATGTGCTAAAAGATGCTGTTTGAGCGTACCGATTGCGTCGTTGCCGTTCGGTTCGAGAATCAACACCGCGAGGCGGGCGCTCGGCTTGACGTCGCGCTTTTGCTTGAGCTTGAAATCGGCGGCGATGAGCAAGTCGGCCGCTTTCGGGTCTTCGTCTTTCGGGTCGAGTTTCTTCCACCAGCGATCCCCATCGTCGAGCCGGTAGTCGGCTTCTTCGCCCGCGAATAACTGCGAGGCGGCCGTCGTTTCTTTCCAGTCTTCGCGAAATTCGAGTATCCGCAACCGCTCGCGCATCGTTTCGAAATCCTTAACCAACTTGGCGGCTTGTTGCTCACTCGCCCAGCCGTAGAACCAGTAGCCGATACCTTTATAGCTGATCGCGTAGGCTTCCCCGGCCATCACCGATTTATCGGTTTTTGAGGTACCGCGAAACGTGTACTTGATCGCGGGTTGCTTCGCCCACGTGGCCTTTTCTTCTTCGTGGGCATCGAGATCGTCGAAGACGCGACCGAGCCGATCGACGATGCCATCGCGCAGATCGACGGGTTGCGGGGACCGCGTTTTGAAGTCGGTCACCTGGAATGCGATACTGCCATCGGAGTCTTTATGTCGAAATCCGAGCAGGTTCGCGTTCATGACTCGCTTCGGTTCGTCGTCTTGGTCCCAATCGGTTTCAGGGGCTTTGTAGGCGATGTTCACGTCGCGGAAAATCTTCTCGCCACCCGTGCCCGTTCCTCCGCTCTGGCTTTGAAACAAGAGCACGCCGACGCCGATTGCTGTGGCGACAACGGCAATGATGCCGAGCAACGGCAGCCACGGAAACGACTCGCCCGCTTTCGATTTCGGGCGCGTACCCGTACGCGCTTTTTTGTAAGCGGGCGGCTCGGTTTTGTCTGATGTCGGTGCCGGTATTGACAGATCGGGTTCGTAATACTCTGGCGGTTCAGGGGGCGGCAATTCGGGCGATTGTGGCGGCGGCATCCCAGCGGTCGGCCCGAGTGTGAACCGCATCCCGCAACGCGGGCACGTCAGGACGGCACCGGCCGGAACTTGCGAGGGGTCGAACAGGAACGGGCAACTCGGATTCGGACACTTCAGGGAATTCGTCATCAGAGGGCGAACTCGTGCGGATC
>JANXNT010000122.1 GCA_025353985.1 Limnoglobus sp. | reverse complement strand
CCGGGTACTTGCCCGCGCCGTTTCGCCAGCCGAACTCGCTGCCGCTCGTCACGTGGCATACGCGCGTCGGGCGGTACCACGGCGTGTTCATGTCCCACTCCATGTCGGCGTCGTAGCTGAACAGTTCCCCATCACGGTTGTAGGCCGCATCGTATTGGTTGCGGAAGCCGACGCTGAAAAGCTCGACGTTCTTGCCGTCCGGATCGACGTTGACCATGAAGCCGCCTGGCCCCATGACGCCACGCATGAACCCGTTGCCATCGGGCATCCGCGGCAGCAGGTGATCTTCGCCCCAAATCGGTGGCACTTTCGTCGTGTTGTACTTCGGCATCTGCGTCTGGTTCCCGCAAACGAGCGTCAATCGCTTGCCATCCGGGTGCGGCAGAATCGCGTGCGTGCCGTGTTCGCCACCCGCACCGCCGAACTCCATGATCATCTCGACTTTGTCCAGCGTGTCGTCGTTTTTGGATGATGTCACGCGGTAAAGTGCGGGTTTGAGCTGCGTGCCACTCGGCAGTTTGCGATGCGAATTCGACATGACATACAGTGCATCGAACGCCCACAACAGGCCTTGGGCATCGCCGAGGTCGGCGGGGAGTTGTTCGACCTTAGTGCCTTCGGTGCTACCGAGTGGCGGTACCGTAATGCGGAACAGAGGGCCGTTCTGGTCCGATGTAATGAGCCGTCCTTTCGGATCGACGCAGAGGTTCACCCACGAACCTTCGGTCTCTTTCGGCACGCTATAAAGCAGCTCGACCTTGAAGCCTTTCGCGACCTTAAATGTCTCGGCAGGCGTGGCCAACTGTGGCTTCGCGGGGGCTTTCTTCTTCTTGTCTTGCCCAGAAACATCGGCCGATGACAGCCCAATGACAGTGAGCAAGAACGGAACGAGTAACAGCAATCGTCGCATGAACGAACACCTCGTAGGGAGACGGAACCTGCAGGCAAGGTTGTCAGTATACTCGAACGACGATAGTGCGTTCCACTGGAAAATGCAAACCGCACCCGATGCGTTCACCCCAGCAGTGGCGTGCGTTTCGCGTCGGTTTCCATCTGCGCGCGTAGCTGTTTGAAGAAGCCGGTCAACTCGGCGGCGGACTTCACTTTGCCGCTGGAACACGACGCTGTGCCGCAACCGCCACCCGTACTGCAACTCGAACAGCCACCGCTTTCCGTGCCGCAACCGGGCTTACCGCAACCGCTCCGCTCGGGTTCTTCCGTGGAATTTTGCAACTGCGAAAGATCGTGAACGAGCAACGTGCGATCGAGTTGGGCCG
>JANXNT010001417.1 GCA_025353985.1 Limnoglobus sp. | reverse complement strand
GCGTGTTTGTGCGTGAAACCGCTGCATTTGAAGGTCATTGACAGTTTAGCGCAACTTCAAAACGCGATAGCGAGAGAGTTGTGGCGAGTCTTCGAGATGCGACCAAACGAATCGTGCAGTCGGCCTTCCGCACTTCGCTGAAATTTGGTTACACTTCGAATTATGTTGCGAAAATGGAAACCGTCGTGGCGGCGTGTGATGGTCTGGTTCGTCGTGCTTGTCGTGGTTTTGGAAACCGCGCGGGTGCTGTTCGGGACGAATCGGCACGTCGTGATTCCGGGGATGCTCTATCGGTACAACCAGCCGTCGGCGGCGAGCCTGGAACGCGCGATTGCGGACGATGGCATTCGCACCGTGGTGAACCTGCGTGGCTTCTGCCCCGGCCCGGAATCGCCGTGGTATGCGGAGGAAGTTCGCATCACGAACGCGAACGGCATCAGCCAGGAAGACATCACGCTGTCGGCGAATCGCCTGCCGCCGCCGATCGAACTGCGACGCCTCATCGAAGTCTTCGACCGCTCCGAATACCCGATGCTGTTCCACTGCAAACGCGGCGCGGACCGTACCGGCCTCACGGCGACGATCGGCATGTTGCTGTATTCGGACGCGAGCCTCAACCGGGCACGTCGGCAACTGTGGCCGCGCTTCGGCCACTTTCGCTTCGGTCGCACTGCCGCCATTGATGAGTTTTTTGAAATTTACGAACGCTGGCTCGATGGCCGCGAGCATACGCCCACGCTGTTTCGCGAATGGGCCGCCAAGCATTACACTCCCGGCGCAACGGCGGGCGAACTCTCGCTTACGGGAGGGCGTTCGATCGACGTCCCTTTACTGACACCGGCTAGTCAATGGCTTGCGGTGAAGGTCGATGCGAAGAATACCGCACACGATCCATGGGAGCTGAAGCCCGGAAATTACGCGGGCGTTCACGTGCAGTTCAGCGTGCAAAACACACTCGGCGCGTATGTGCATACGGGGCAAGCGGGGTTATTCCGCCACACCGTGAAGCCCGACGAAACGATCGAATTGACGCTCGCGATACCGCCGTTGAACGTGCCGGGACGCTACTTTGTGCGCGTCGATTTGATGAACGCCACCGAGGCCGGCGTACCGATCCGCCAGACCGGTTTCTACCAGTTCGGGTCCGACCCGATGATGCTCGCCATCGAAGCCCAGGGGCCGACGCGATGAACGCTCTCTCCGTTGTCATTCCCGTCAAAGACGAACGCGAAAACATCGTGTCGATGATCGACCGGTTGCGCGATGCCTTGCGTACCGTGCCCGATTGGGAAGTCGTCTTCGTCGACGACGGCAGCAGCGATGGCACCTTCGAGGAACTCTCCTCGTTAGCGGCGGACGATCGCCGGGTGAAAGTCGTGCGCTTGCGGCGAAACTTCGGCCAGTCGGCGGCGATGCAAGCGGGCTTCGATGCCGCCACCGGCGACGTGATTGCCACGCTCGATGGCGATTTGCAGAACGACCCCGCCGACATTCCGCACATGCTCGACACGCTCAACGAAGGCTACGATGCGGTGCTCGGGCAGCGTGCGAATCGCCGCGATAAATTGTTCCTGCGCAAGATGCCGAGTTGGTGTGCGAACGCGGTGATCCGCAAGGTTCTCGGCGTGCCATTCAAGGATTTCGGCTGCACGCTCCGCGTCGTGCGCCGCGAATTTGTCGATGGGCTATCGCTCTACGGCGAGATGCACCGCTTCATCACGGCGCTCCTCATTCAGCAAGGCGCGAAGGTCACGCAAGTGCCCGTACGGCACCACCCGCGCACGGCGGGGAAGTCCAAATATAACCTCACACGAACGGTGCGTGTGGTGCTCGATTTGATGACCGTGAAGTTCCTCGCGAGCTACCAAACGAGGCCGATGCACCTGTTCGGCGGCGTCGGCTTGATTTTCCTCATGCTCGGCATCCTGAGCCTCGGCGCGTCCGTCGTCATGAAGTTCACGACCGGCCCCGGCATGACCGCAAACCCGCTTTTCCTTATCGGCGTGATGGTCGAACTCATCGGCGTGCAGTTCCTCAGTCTCGGTTTAATTGGCGAAGTGATGGCCCGTATCTACTTCGAAAGCCAGGGCAAACCCCCCTACGTCGTCCGCGACCGCCGCAACCTCGAAGACGATGTAATACCAACGCGAAAAGCGGCGTGAGACTCCTGATTTTTCATCCTGTGTTCACTCGGTTATCGAACACGTAATACACCGGCTCGCTGTTTGCGTTCTTGCTTTGCGTCTCTGCGGAGACGCGCTTTCCGTAGGCTGCTTGGCGCGAATTGCGCGTTTTGCGGATCGTGCCGACTCGCGTGAAACCTGCCTGTTCGAAGAACGGGTTGATCTGCCCCATGGCCGAAAGTGTCTCAATCCACGGGACGGGGCACGCCTCGCAGGCGCGGCGGACGAAGGCGGCGGCGATCCCCGCACCGCGATACGTCGGGTGCAATACCACACGTTGTAACAACCACAATTGCTCGTTGAGCGCACCGAGTGCCACGGCCGATCGCGGGTTGTTTAACCCGAAGAATTGCGAACGCAATTTCAATGAAGCCGCCGGTGCCGAGAAGATACAGATGCCGATGGGGACTTCATGGTGCCATAGCAGTGTCACTTGGCGAACGAACGCAAGATGGTGGCTGCGGTAATGCCACCGCGCGAAGTACGACCAGTCGGCACGGGAGCCGTCCGAGAGCCAAAACTCGTCGTGGAAGGCGATCCGTTTTTTTTTAGAGTGTGGCGTTCCACATCGATCGCGCCGTCGCCGTGGCAACGCACGATCACATCGGGGTTGAGGTCTTCGACGAGGTCTTCGTGCGTGGTCGCCACGAGCGCACCGATGCCACTGCGCGTGACGAGCTTGCGCAAATTGAACGCGAGCACTTTGGCTAAATTGCGATCGAGGATGGCTGCAAATTCATCGAGCAAGATCGGCTGCGCTTGCGTTGAGAAAGCGTACGCCATGCGAAACCGGTAACGCTGCCCGTCGCTCAATTCGGACGGCCTGCGAAGCAATAAACGTGCCTCGGACAGCCCGCACCCCGCAAGAATCGTGAGTCGTTCCGGCACCGTCCCCGGTAGCGCTTCGACGAGCGGCCGATCCGGAAAAACGAGTGTTGCCGCGTCGATCGCCGCCAGTTGCGAACCGGCCGCACGCAACAGCGACGACTTCCCCGAACCCGATGGCCCCACGAACAAAACGAGGTCCGTCGGGCCAACATCGAGCATCACATTTTCCGCAACCACGTGCGGCGGCTCCGTGTCGGCCAGGCCAAACAAGTCCGCCACCTGACCCGTAATCAGGCTCCGACATACGGGGCGAAACGGATAGCGAATCGTAATCGGCGATAACATGATGATTCTCCTGGGTAGCGGTCAGCAGTCAGCTTTCAGCAGTCAGCTTTCAGCTTTCAGCAGTCAGCGGTCAGCGGTCAGCGGTCAGCTTTCAGCGGTCAGCTTTCAGCGACGCCCCTTCGGGCCGTTCCGAAAGCTGATAACTGATCGCTGAAAGCTGAAAGCGGCTAATTAAATCCACACGCGCGGTTCGTGGTTGTTTGCCAGCATGTAGGCGGTGCCGGTGGCGACGGCGTCTAATAGATCGTCGTGTTCGCCGAATGGGAAGGTTGTCATTTCATCGAACAATTCGCGTTGTGTGCCGTCGCCTTTTAGCCGGAAGTTTCCGTTCTCGACGGCGACCGCGAAGACGTTCACCCGTGCCGCCTTTTCGCGCGTTTGCACGATACCCTTCACCTTCGCACCGAACGACGCATGGCGTACGAGCAAGTCTTTCAGTGCGGTGAATGCTGCGTTCGATTCGAACAGAATGACATCGGGTTGCCACTGCCGATCGAACTCCGCGATCATCGTTACCAACTCCGGCGCGGCCACACGTCTGGCACTCGCCGCGAGACAATCGATTCGCGTGCCGCACTGCCCGAGTACGGCAAACGCGCTCGCATCGGCGGTGGCTTTTGCGGTGACGGCCGGATCGATCGACAGCACGATGCGTTCGTATGTCACCGGTATGTCAGTACAGAACTTCACCCACTCGGGGCGGATCGCGACTTCGTCTTCGGCGATCGGCGTCAGGCGATACCCGCGTGCGAACGACGCCGAGCCGATCTCGCGTTTGCGCATCGCCAGCGCCTCCCGTGGCCACTTCTCCGGCCACACCGGTTCGAGGTCTGGCCCGATCGCACGACGAAAGTGGGCGAATGCCGGATTCTGCTTCAAAACGTGGTTCAAATCGTTGCTGTGCCAAGGTGTAAACAGGTTCCAGAACCGCCCGTCGGGTTCGAGCAGGTTCAATAAATTATCGTGAAAGTACGCCTTCACCCGTTCGCGTTCGGCTCGGCTGTGGATCGCACGGACATCGACGATGTCATCGCAAACGAGCAAGTCCGCACGCGCGCCCGTCGACCCCGAACCGACGCCGAACGCCGCCACACTCGGGCCAATCGTCGATGCGGGCCGCACGATGGTGAACGCCTCCGCCGACCACGGTTCCGAACGCAGAAGGTCCGGAAATACGCGGCGAACGCGGTCGTTCGATTCAATCGCCTCGCGCAGAAATCGCGTCCGTTCGGTGGCCAACGCATCGGTCGCGCAAACGAGTTTCACGCGCAGCCCCGGATTCTTCCCCAGTTCCCAAACGATGCGAGCGCAGACCTGCGTGCTCTTGCCGTGATCGCGCGGCAACTCGATTAAAGCCTTCGGATGCTGCGTCAAAAACGCTTGCAGTTCCGTGTGAATCCGTGCTTGCCGCATGATCTCCCCCGTCGGCGTGCGGAAGCACAAGGCAAGAAACGCATCCGGGTCTCGCCACGCCATCGACAGTCGTCGATCCACTTCACTCATCTTTTCTTGCTTCATCTTCCCACTCCCTCGCAAAGCGAAGATCGCGTTCTTCGGCGGAGTACACTCCTGTCTCAATCGAGGTTGTCAAATGTTCAGTGCAAAAATCGTTTTCGGCGTGCCGCAAGATGAAATGCTCGCAAAGCGTTCGACGGCGTGACTCGTCCGCTGGTGGCTACGATTAATGCTTGGAGTCAGACACTTCGACGGCTTCTGCTTTTCTTGCTTACGCGCGAGCCGAATCACTTCGGCTCGCTCCCAAGTCGATGGACGGAGAACAGATTTGACATTTCCCCTGCATTGCCTTATAAATTGCATTGCGCTATAATGAACAAGCGCACAGGAGAAAAATTCATCCCCTAGAGAGGGGTAAGGCATATGACATTTTCCGCAAAGGCTGTCGCCAATTACTTTTTAGACTTGGCCAAGAGTCAGGATGACCATTCTGTTTCACCTATGAAGATGCAGAAGTTGGTCTACTTCGCGCACGGGTGGTGTCTGGGTTTGGCCGGAAATCCGATGATCGAAGAGAAGGTTCAAGCTTGGCCATACGGCCCAGTTATCCCCGAATTATATCACGAATTCAAGCACTTCGGTAACGGGGAGATCATACATTATGCGACCGACTTGAATTGGGGGAAAGACGGGGTGAAAGTTACGGATTTTGAACAGGTAACGCCGGAAATCCCTAATGACGAATTGAGCGGAACACAACAGGCCCGAGCCTTGTTGAACAGGGTTTGGGAGGTTTACAAACCATTCACTCCTGTTCAATTGTCTAATGCCACACACGAGCCACAAACGCCTTGGGACACGATTAACAAGCAGTTCGCTGGTAAGATTCCGAAAAACACGGAAATTCCTCACGACTTAATTCGGGTACACTTCGCTAAGTTGGCTGGCAAATAAAGGGCACGAGATGAAGCAGCCACTCAGTTCGACCGATTTGGCTGCGATTCAGTTGCCAAATAATCCGTAAAAAACCGCCGACTCAACGACGGCCAATGAAGTAACGGTTTCGCGACCTAAGACACTAAAACCCACCGAGCGAGAGTGGGCTTCAAACCAAGCCCACCTCGACACGCTTCGGGAACAAGTTCGGCACCACAAGCAGGAATGCGAGCAACAGAAATCCGACCACAAGTCGGTTTGCGTGTTGTTAAAACAGGAAATGGACGAACTGCAATTAGAACTGGCTGGGCGGAATGAAAAAATTCTCGGGTTAGGAATGTTGTGCGCGGAACTGCGAACATCCGCGAAACTGGCGGGATGGCTGACCATTACGGCGTTGGTCATCACTTCGCTCGGTGTCATCGCGGTCAGCTTGGCTGGGTCGCCCGTCGGTATCCCCAATGAAGTCAAACAGCCGATGGCCTACTGTGGCGGTGTCGCTGGAATTTGCGGGTTGATAATAACCCTACTTTCCAACTGCATGATTAGAAACACTTCAAGGCCAACGGCCCTCGATAAGACGGTCAATCCGTTGCTGACAGTGAAAACAAAATCCACTCCGAACTAAAGTTGACCTTCCTTCCCCAGCCATTCCTGCCAGATCGCTCGCCGTCATCCACTTCGCTTCCGTAATCGTCCGCCCTGTCTAGGGACATACAACTGCCTCACGCTCGTCTGTCTAGTAATGTCTAGTTAGCCACTTTTCCGTCACCCAAAACCTCGGATTTCTGCCAAAAAATGTCCAATTCCGTCCATTTTGTGTTGCACTATATGGTGAACGTACGTATACTTTCTTCAGACAGGCGTAATGAGGAGTTGAAGAGAAACCCACCAACGGAGACCAACATGGAAAGCTGGAGAATGGTTTGGCGAGATGGATTTGCCCCGGTGCTTTCGACCACCGGACTCTGTGCCCTTCGCGATGCGCTTCGCGGCGACGATCACCGTCTGACGCAAGGCTCCACGACGACACCACCACCGCTATTATGCGTGCAAGATTGGCCCGTCGAGGGCGCATGTGCGCTCGGCTTCTGCGGCTGGCACGGCGATGGCCTCGAAAGCGTTGGCGAAGTCGAAGAGTTCTTCGCGAAGTGCTGCTTCGAAGCCGACAATCGCCTCGGCGAACCGGCCGCTTGCCGCTGGTTCCTCAACTGGTTCGACGACACGCCCCGCGATGCCATGCGACGCGATCTTCTGAGCGAAGTCGAACACGCGCTGGCCGAGCGCGTTCCCGAAACCGACGACGAGGATTTCGAAGTCGACCTGCCACGGCGACACGTCGCCGCCGCGTAAACACATGCGATTTCACGAACTGTTTTCCCACACATATATCGGAGGTCGAGCCATGGTGATGATCTGCGAACCGATGCAATCGACGAGTGTTTCGTGCAAGAACTGTGGCCGTGCGAAAGTGAACCGCCCGCGCGGCCTCTGCTGGACGTGCTATTACGCACCCGGTGTGAAGGAAATGTACCCGAGCACGAGCAAGTTTGCGCGGCGGGGCGTCGGTAACTTCAACGGCAACGCGCCGTCGCCGCCGATCCCAACGACGGCGGCACCCGGTACGCCCGAAAAACTCGCCGTGATGGAGATGCGTGCGAAATTGAAACAGGCACTTTGGCACCCGCTCGATGCGCGTTTCGATGGCGACACGAAGCCGTTGCAGTGGGTGCAAGAGCGAACGATGGCGGCGTAAAGCCGAGGAACCAACGCGGGCGTGGGTGGGATGACCGCGGCTGGGACGATCGCAAAGGGGCAGGAAGCGTTCCCTTTGCGGTCGTTTTTTCGTATCCCGACTGAACGGTGCGATCATTCATTGGGAGAGATTCTCTTGCGAACATTAATTACTGGCGGAGCAGGTTTTATCGGCTCGCACTTGTGCGAGCGGTTCTTGGCAGAAGGGCACGATGTCATCGCGCTCGACAACTTCATCACGGGTAACCGCGACAACGTCGAACACCTGATGTCGCACCCAAAATTCCGCGTGTTGGTTCACGACATCAGCGAGCCGATCGAGTTCCACGAACTGATCGACAACGTGCTGCACTTTGCCAGCCCGGCCAGCCCGGTCGATTACCTCGAATTCCCGATCCAGACGATGAAAGTCGGCGCGCTCGGCACGCACGTTTCGCTCGGGATCGCCAAGAAGCACAAGGCCCGCTACCTACTCGCGAGTACCAGCGAAGTCTACGGCGACCCGCTCGTTCACCCGCAGACCGAAGCCTATTGGGGGAACGTGAACCCGATCGGTATGCGCGGCGTTTACGACGAAGCGAAACGCTATGCCGAGGCCCTGACACTCGCGTATTATCGGCAGCACAAACTCGACGCGCACATCATTCGCATTTTCAACACGTACGGCGAACGGATGCAGCTCAACGACGGTCGCGTCGTGCCGAACTTCATCTATCAAGCACTGCGTGGCGACCCGATGACAATCTACGGCGACGGCTCGCAGACGCGCAGCTTCTGTTACGTGACCGACCTCGTCGAAGGCATTTATCGGCTTCTGTTCAAGGATTTTCACGAACCCGTGAACTTGGGCAACCCGGCAGAAGTGACGATCAAGGAGTTCGCGGAAGAGATTCACAAACTGGCGCACTCGAAAAGCGTGTACATCTCGAAGCCCCTACCACTGGACGACCCGAAGATGCGCAAGCCAGACATCGCGCGCGCGATCGAGGTTCTCGGCTGGGAGCCAAAAGTCGGCCGCGAAGAAGGCCTCCGCCGCACAATGGCGTACTTCCAGGAGAAGATGCAAAAGACCGGGAAACTGTAGGGAATCACTTCTTCGGCAGTGCGTTGAATGCGGTGGCGTCGTATGGATCGGCGGATTTGTTCGCGGGTTTTGCGACTGGGAGCACGGGCGCTGCGACTGGGGGCACTTCGGCTTTTACGGCGAGAGTTGCTCGTGGGGCGGCTACGGTTGGCACTGCGCTCAATACCCAGGCTTCGAGGTTGCGGTAGGCGGGGTGGTTGCGATTCGCTACGGCGGCGAATTTCTGCCCGCCGTGTGCTGTTACCAACATTTCGAGGAGCGGGCTGCCTGCGGGATTCGCCCGCGAAATTTGATTCGCCACGACTTTGCGGTTCGTCGCGGTGGCCTCCGCATCGCTGTAACCTTCGCGCACTCGTACTAGTTTGAATGCACTTTCGTCGGTCTTTTGCGCGTGGCAACTCGCGCACAGATTCATCAGTAACGGTTGCACTTTCGTTCCGAAACTGAGTATCGCTTCGGTCGAGAGATCTTCGTTGACGGGCAATGTCGCCCCGGTTTCTTTCGCTCGAACGGCGGGCTTCTTCACCACAACTCGTGCCGCTTTCGCTTCGAGTTTCCGAATCGACTCTAATACCGTGGCATCGTTCGGGTGCGAAGCCAGTACGCTGCGGGCGTGGCCGATGGCCCGGTCGTACATCGCGTTTTTATCGCACCATGCCGCCATCTGTGCGGCCCCTGCCACAGTCGTCACATCCATTTTCCCGAGCACGAATTGATACACTTCGTCCACATTCGCTGCCTCGAACAGCACGTGATTCTGCGACAGCGTTCGCGTTCGATCGCCATCGGTCACGCGAAAAATCGTACCAACATGCAGCGTATGGCCTTCGACGATGCTGAAGTCATCGAGCAAAATCGCACGGTGAACCGCAGGCATCTGGGCCACGCCGAGCGACGACAATGCGAACAGCCACGCGAGCGAAAACAAGTATCTTGCATTCATGGCGTGCGGCATATCTTCTGTGCCGAACGCGGTCAAGATCGGTAAACGACAGCTATTGCGGCGTGAACCGGCGACCCTGTTTCGGGCGCAGTTTGCGGAAGTCGTGGTTGCGGTACACGGTGAGAATGCGATCGTCGTCGGTCGCGCACACGACTTGCACTCCTTCGAATTCTTCCAGATGAATATGATCTTTCGCCAACGCTTCGGCGACTTCGTTGCGGCCAATCGCGTAGATGATTGCCCCACGGGTGTAGACGATCCGCCCGTAATTCATGACCATTTCCACGGCTTCGGACGGAATGCCACGGTGGCCCATACGGCTTTCCGCATGGCGGCTGAGCGGGGTCGCCGGTTGTGTGAGTCGCGGTCGCATGTTCAGGCCCTCTGTGAAGGAAGGGACGCAGGAACGACACATCGCGGATCGAAAAGGAGATAGTAAAGCGTGATGTACTCGAATTCTACACACGAACACCCCCCTCGTGTCAAAGCCGAAATGTAAGACCGACGACGGAATCGGCGAAATGTCGGTCCAGCGTGGCGATTCCCCCGCATCGCAACGATTGCAGCAATTGCGAACGCGCCGCTCGCCGGCACGATCTTGTTAGCCCGAAGCGCTAGCGAGGGACGTTCACCTTCCGCGATTGCGGGTCGCTTCGTATGCCCGGAATGTCGGTTTCGCGTCGCGTCTCGCCACGACTCCCTCGCTAGCGCGTCGGGCTAAAAATTGCGGCGAAACGAAGAGAAAATCAAATTGTGAGCAAACTGTTTTAACGGCACATGGAATGTGTCTACTACACGTTTTGAACTGGACGTAAAAAAACGGCACGGCGGTCGCCGTGCCGTGTGCGAAATGTGGAAACTAGCTCGCGGTGGCGGCTTCTTTTCGCGACGAATCGCGTTCGGCCTGCATTTCGATGAACGTCGTATCGGGGTTGGTTTCCGAAATCAACTTCGTGTTTTTCGCACGGTCCGTCGGTTCGCGGACGTCCCAGACGATACCGAACCACGACAACACTCGCAGGCTGATATACGAGATGTCGATCTCGTACCAAGCGAAGCCCTGACGGGCACTGCTTTGGTAGTGGTGGTGGTTGTTGTGCCAGCCTTCGCCGAAGGTCAGGATCGCGACGATCCAGTTGTTGCGGCTCATATCGGTCGTTTGATAACGGCGATAACCGAACAGGTGACAGACGGAGTTCACGCAGAATGTCACGTGATAAACGAGTACGGTGCTGAGGAAGAAGCCCCAGAACACACCGGGCCAGCCGCCGATGGCGTACGTGGCAACGCCCCACAAGGCACCCGGAATCCAGTGAAAGCGGTCGAGCCACTTCAGTTCGGGGTACATCGCCCAATCGCGCATGCCTTGCCAGTCGGTGTTGCTTTCGCCGCGTGCCATCACCCAACCCATGTGCGACCAAAACACCGAGTTCTTGATCGGCGAGTGCGGGTCGCCGTCGTGATCCGAGTAGCGGTGGTGGTGCCGGTGTTCGCCCGCCCACCAGATCGGCCCGCGTTGCAGCGACGCACAACCGATCGAACCGATGACGAACTGGAACCAACGGCTGGTTTTGTAGGAACGGTGTGCAAAGTAACGGTGGAAGCCCGCAGTCAGTGCCCAGACGCGGAACGAGTACGCGACGGCGCACAGGATCAGTGCGGTCCAGGTCGCATCGACGAAGAAAATGCCTGCAACCGCGAGGTGAATCGCGATGAACGGGAACAAGTTCACCCATTCAGAGACTTTTTTCAGTAGTTGAACGACCGATTTTTTCTGCGGGGCAGCCGGGAGAGTGGGCCGGGGTAGCAAAGGTTGAATAGAAACTCTCCTTGGGGGGTGTCGTCCGTTGTCACATGCGAACCGCATTCGGCCAAAAGCACGTAACACCGCGTGCAATTGATATAGGAGATAAACCGGGCGCTTTCTCGTTGGAAATCGGAAAAATTCGCGTGGAGTTTTCGGCATCCGATGCGGTTGCCATTTCCAAACGACCCAAACCGCCCGTCGATTCGCGCGAAGTTTTCGTTCGCAAAAGGAAGCGCCCACACGATTCTCAAAAGTCAAAAAGTTATTGATGAAATGACGTAAGTCAACTTTTGCATAGTGTCACGAACGTACTCAGAAGTCTCTCAAAATGACACAGAAAGTGCGAGTAATGACATAGAAAAGGCGCGTCCGGTCGATTTTAGGTCGCATAGTGACGCGAAACGGTCGGTACTTGCGGCGAGTACCAGCCGCGTAATCCTCGACGCAAACCACGATTCTCGTTCGAGTTACGTGAAAAAACCTCGAAACAAATCAGCGAAAGCCGATCAAAAAGTGGCGTTTTGAGACGAAAAAACACCAGAAAACACGATTTTTGAGCGCCGAGAAAAGTGACTTACGTCGATCATGAGAGGCCAAAACAGACGAACCCGGCGCTCTTTGGGAGGCCGGGTCGCGTAGGTCGCCCCTTCGACGACGAGGGGGCTTTGGCTTAGTACTTGGTCATTTCGTTCAGGATCTTCTTCTGCATATCCGGGTTGGCCCCAACGTACAGGTGAAGGTGATCCTTGTCGATGTAGATGACCTGCGTGCGTCGCTTCTTGACGTACGTGGGGAACGGGTAGCTCGATTGCACCGTTTCGGTGTAATAGATCACGTTTTCCCAGTGACAGTGGTGCAGTTGCGCCATACCGACCAGCGGGTAGAAGCGCGGTGGATCGATCGTGTCCACGAGGCGATTCTTGACGATTTGCACGTCGCCACGGAATTCTTCGTAGACGTACGGCACGCCGCGTGCGATCCGCGGCAACGCCCGCAAGACTTCCTTATCGCCGGGTGCATCTTCGCACAACGGCATCGGGTAGCCATCGCGGATCGGCCCGAGAATCGGCGTTCGCGTATCATTCGTATGCTGATACTTTTCCTCCATCCGCTCGGCGACCCACGGTGGTGTTGGCACCAGTAGGAACGCCATCGGGTGAAGGCCACAACCGGTGGCGGCAGGAATACCCACCGCGACCAGGATTAACAGTTTGCGTCGGACCCAAGACATCGCTTCCCCTCCGAAGAATGACGGCGACCCCATCAAACGCACCCCCATGCGTCTGACCACGCCGGTTACCCCGAAGGGTGGGGTCCGGCCGGTGTCGCCCAATCGTCCTTGGCTAAGGGTTGTATCGACAGTAGGGCGGGCCGAGTTGACACAAAGTGCCGATGAAACCGTGTAAAATGTACGAAACAGGGCGAAACCGCTCACGCTGGGGCTTTGAGGGAAGATAGGGTATGTTGCCATCGCGACTCATCGAAGAAATCGACGCCTTGTGCCAAGCCGGCGCGATTCAAAAAACCAAGGACGAACGCACATCGCACGAGCAAAAGTTGTTCGCAAGCGTCGGCGAACAGTTGGCCAACTTGCAGCGCACGAACAAGAAGCAACTGAACGCCTACCCGGTGTGTTGGGTGATTTTGCAGGTCTATCACAGTGAACAGGCGCTCGAATCGGGCGTGGCCGCCAAAGACAGCGGCGCGTTCTTCGCACTCAAAGAGATCGAAAAGAAGCCGAAACGGAAGCTCATCGTCGAAGAACCGGTCGAAAACACGGTCGCCCGCGCCCCGAAAGCGAAATCGACGCTGGAAGCCGTCGTGTCGGCACTCGATATGGACGATGCGGAAATCGCACGTCTATTAGCGCGGCGACAATCTGAAGAACGCACCGTTGCGCTGCTGAAGAAGCTGAAACCGATCGTATTGGGTAGTTTGGCGTTACTGGCAATGATTCTCGCGAGTTATGCGACGCTGAAGTTCAAACGCGGTGCCGAGAAAGCCGGTGAGGAAGTGCAACAGATACAAACCCGCACCGGAGACTTCTCCGACGACACCGGCAAAAACCCACTGACGCCGCTACCGAACCGGGCCACGCCGTGAAAAAAGCGAGCGAAGATCGCGGCGATACGTATATTTTGGATGTGCTCGAACACTCGCACGGGAACGCTTCGCATGAACGACGAACTGCCCACGATCCTCGCAACGCACGGCGCACTGGCAGCGGTCGACACGCTCATCGAGGATCTGCGTGCGAAAGGCGATTTCCACAATCTGTTTTACGCGATGCTGATGCGAAAGCGGGTGGAACTCGGCGTCACGCCGTTCCCCATGGGGCCATCGTCCGAACTGCCCGCCCACACGCACGAACCGTACGAAAACGCCATCCGCGATGCCGCCCGCCACGTTGGCAATATCTACTTGCAGAAGCGCGACATCCCACGGGCGTGGGGCTTCTATCGGCTCATCGGCGAGCCAGGGCCAGTCAAGGAAGCCCTCGCCGCGTACGTTCCCGAAGAAGGCGAAGACACCTACCCGCTCGTCGATATCGCGTGGCACCAGCAAGTATTACCGCAAAAAGGCTTCGACCTGATCCTCGACCGCCAAGGCATCTGTTCGACGATCACAACGGTGAGTGGCACCGATTTGTCGAATCAGATCGAACTGCGAAACTACTGCTATGCGAAGCTCGTTCGCACGCTCCACGAGCAACTGACGGAACGGCTCCAGAGCGATGTCGCAAGCCGGGGCCGCACGGTTGCAGCGGGCACGACGATCTTCGCGCTGATCGAAGCCAACCCCGATTTATTCACGGAAGATACGTATCACGTGGACGTATCGCACTTATCGTCCGTGGTGCAAATGGGCGTACAATTGCCTGCGGTGCCCGAACTCGAATTGGCACGCGAACTGTGCGAGTACGGCCGACGGCTATCGCCACAGTTCCGCGGCGACGCCGATTCGCCTTTCGAGGGCACATACGCCGATTACCTCGTGTACTTGAACGTGATAACGAGCCGCGATGTCGAAGCGGGTTTAGCCCACTTCCAAGGCAAAATCGCACAAGAACTCGAAGAAGGCAACACCTTCCCCGCCGAGGTGTACGTGAATTTGCTCATCCGCTTGAACCGTCTGCCCGAAGCACTTGCCGCCGCGAAGTTGCACTTCGCCCAACTGACCGACGACCGCGCCCTGACCTGCCCGAGCGTGATGGAACTCTCGAGGCAAGTCGGCGACTTCGCAGGTCTCGCCGCCAGCGCCAAAGCCACCGGCGACAGCGTAACGTACCTCGCCGGGCTGATCGCCGCTAACA
This sequence comes from Limnoglobus sp., assembly GCA_025353985.1. Taxonomy (GTDB): domain Bacteria; phylum Planctomycetota; class Planctomycetia; order Gemmatales; family Gemmataceae; genus Limnoglobus. The sequence continues at coordinate 6,132 of JANXNT010001417.1, read as the reverse complement.
ACTAACCACTCATCACTAACAACTATTACCGGCTTCACAGCCTACTTGACGCGAGACGCGGCCAGAACAACAGCGCTACGCACGCCACTACGGCTGGGATTGCGGCGATGGCGATGAGATTGTCGAAGCGTTGCGTCTCATTGACGTAGGCACCTTGTGCGGTCTTCATACACGCCATGTATAAAGCGTTCATACAGCCGAGCGTACCTGTTACTTTTCCTTGGTGTCGACCAGAGACTTCTTGGCTGAGCGAGAAGTATGTCGGGAACAATCCGAGTGCCGCGAAGCCGACAATCAGGAGCGCAAACTGTAACATTTGGCCCGACAAGTTTGGTATCGCCATCGTGGAGATAACTAACAAAAATGTGCAGAAAAAAAATGTGCCACGGCGTACGCGGAACAGATCGCGGCCGCGAGACGCGAGAAACATCGTGAGTAAACCGACGCTCCACGACCCGGCATCGGCCGCGAGATAATACGCCATGCCGAACTGCTGGATCTCCGATTCGTCGTAACCGTGGCTGACTTTCAGCAAGCGTGGCATCCAGAGGCGGACGGTGTGCCAACCGGTGTTCACGCCGAAAATCACGAGTACGAGCAACCAGAATTTCCGGTCGCGGAACACCGCCGAAAATGGCGTCGCCGGTTCCGTGCTCGATAGCGGCGGCGGGAACAATCGGCCGGGCACGAAGGCCACCCACGCGACGACCCAAACCAAACCAACCAAGCCAATCGCACGGAACGGCACCGCCCACACGCCCGACGCGTTCTCGCCATAATAGCGGAAACAGGCGAGCACAATCAACGGCGTGATGATCGCACCGATCGCCGTACCACTTTGAAACAAGGCATTTCCAAAGGATCGTTCCGCAGATGGCAGTATCGTTCGCGTCGTGCGAATGCCGCACGGCCAGTTCCCCGCTTCGAAAAAACCGAGTGCGATGCGCGCGAAAAGCAGCATCGCAAACGTATCGGTATACCCAGTGAAGAACCCCGCCAGCGACCACCCCGCCACGACGACGGGATACACCCAGCGGACGTTGACGCGATCGACGAGCCAGCCGATGAACAGCGTGCCGATGCCGAAGGCAATGTCGAACGCGGCTTCCAAACGAGCATAATCGCGTTCGTCGAGCCCGAACTCCTGCATGATGACGTTAATCGATTGGTTGAGTGCGACGCGATCCATGTAGTTGAGCGTCGTGGCGAGGAATAACATTCCACAGACCCACCAACGCAAGTTCGAAGGCGGCGGCGTGTCGGTTATCATGTGTGCTCGCGATAGTAAGAGAGTGCCACACGATACCCGGAATAGCGGGAGATTTCAAATGGCGATTGAAACGCAACTGACGCACGGCCCCGGCGGGCGGATACTGACGAATGACAATGTGTGGTCACCAGACGGCAATTGGATCGTGTACGACACGCGCTCCGATACAGCTGGGGAAGTGTTCGATGGCACGCGAATCGAAGCGGTTCACACGACGACTCGCGAAGTGCGCGTGTTGTACGAATCGAAGAACGGAGCCAAGTGCGGCGTGGCAACGTGGCACCCGATCGAGCCAAAAGTCGCGTTCATTCTCGGGCCGGAACATCCGACCGCCGAGTGGACTTACGGCCCATCGCGACGGCGGGGTGTCATCGTCGATAGCCGCAATCCGGGCTTTGCCATCGCGCTGGATGCGCGCGACCTCGTGCCGCCGTTTACGCCCGGTGCGCTACGAGGCGGCTCGCACGTTCATGTCTTCAGTCCCGACGGCGAATGGCTGAGTTTCACGTACGAGGATCAGTACTTACAAACCGGAATTCGAAACGTGGGAATCAGCGTACCGGGGTTGGTCAACGTGGCGGGGGCGCACCCGCGCAACTGCGATGGCACGTACTTTTCCGTACTCGTCACACGCACGACCGCGGATCCGGTACCCGGAAGCGATGAGATACAAAGAGCTTGCGAAGAAGCCGCAATTGGCACGAACGGCTACGTGAGGCGCGATGGGCAGCGGCAAAAACGGGCACTGGCATTCCAAGGTCACGTGCGTACGATTGCGGGAAATATTATCAGTGAAGTTTACGTCGTCGACATCCCGGACGATGTCCGTGCAGTCGGCGACGGCCCATTTGAAGGAAGCGAATCGCAACTGCCATTTCCGCCAAGTGGCACGACGCAACGACGACTGACGCACACCGCGAACCGCAAATTTCCCGGCATCCGAGGCCCGCGCCACTGGTTGCGCTCCTCGCCGGACGGCACGCGAATCGCCTTCCTGATGCATGATGACATGGGTATGACACAACTCGCGACGATCTCGCCAAACGGCGGCGAGATCACATTCGTCACGCAGTGCAAAACTGGCGTCGCGTCGGCGTTCACGTGGAATACGTCCGGCGAGCGAATCACGCTCATTGCCGACGGCTGCGTGTGTGTGGTCGATGTCGCAACAGAGAAGGTGACGATGCTCACCGAACCATCGAAACCGGAGGAATCGCCGCGGCCCGAAGCGTGCGTTTTCTCGCCGTGTGGCAAGCAAATCGCCTTCGTGCGTAGGCGAAATTCGACGAATCACATTTGCATCGTCGACATGTAATTCGTTATCAGCAGACAGGATTTACAAGATTAGTAATTGTTTTATAACTCCTGTACAAGTTATGCACTTAATTCGGTATGTCGGCTTCGAGTGTGGTGCCTTGCCAGAGCATTCGCATTTTCAGTTTGCGCTCGGCCATCGGCGTGCGTTGCAGTGGGCGATAGACGATTAGCGACTTGTTTTGTAGCCATTCGAGGTTATTCGCGTCGATCGGGAATGTGGCTACGACTTCGTACACTTCCGGGTGTTTAGCCAACGTTTCGCGTAACAATCGTGCCATAGGCAACGAGTATTTAATCGGCGGATCTTCGATGACGATCGTATCGGGGTCGGCCTCGCGCAGCAACTTCAGCACGCCGGCTTCGTCGTTGGCCCACTCGACATACTCGGCACTCGGATCGCTGCGGACGGCGTATAGCAGCTTGTCCCCGCGCAGAACCCAAATGCGCCGGGTAGCGTCTGCACGGCGTATCTCACAGACGAATGTGCCGTCCATCAGGCCGTCGAACAGGCAGACTTTTGTACCTTGCGAATCGTTCAAAACGAACTGCGCGGTCTTCGCGTAACCGCGTACCCACGGCACCGGTTGCCGTAGTGTCCAACAAGCGGATTCCGTAATAACAAGCGTAACGGCGAGTATCGTCAGTGCGCGGCGATAGCCGTAGCGGACGGGGAACAGGCTCGCTTCGGCGGCGAATACGCACCATGCGGGGATCCAATAAATGGCGTGGCGCGTCTCTTGTTCGGCCATCGGCGTGAAGGTGATGTATACTGCCGCAAGCATCGCCCAGTACGGCTTGGCCGCATCCCACAAACTGCGTTTGTAACTCGCAACGATGCCCACGCAAGCGAACAGGAACGCGGTCGTGCCGATCTGAAACCAGACCTTGCTGAGATAGAAAAAAAGTTGGCCCCACCCGCCGTGAACGGTACTCGGGTTCGTACCCGACGATGCCGCTTGCGCTTGCGTCGCGCCGACGATCGTCATCGCGAGGTAGTAATACGGCGCGAGTGCGAGTGCCGCGATCGCACCGGTTATCAGTACCTCGCGACGGAACAGCAACCGCAATTCACCCTTAAAAGCGAGGCGTATTCCGAAATAGGGGATCAACATCACGGCGTCGTAACGGTGGTAGCCCATTGCGATTGTCCAGATGCCGATCCAGATGAGATCGACGCGGCGACGGCTGACGAGGTAGCGTTCGAGGTGGAATGCCACGCCCATAAAACAGGCGAGTGTGGGTACTTCGAGCATGACGGCGCGGGTGTGCGCGAAGACATCCCGCGACACGGCGAATAGCACGCAGGCGATCGTTGCGGTGGCTAACCCATGCGTACGTCTGATTAGATAAAACGCGTAAGACACAGCAAGTAGACAGTACGCCAGGTTAACTCCGCGTGCTGTCTCGAACGTTGCTCCGCACACCAACATAACACTACCGCAGACGGCATAAAACCCGGGCGGCCAGACGAACAACCCGAGCGATGGGTATTGCGCGTAGTAGCGTTCGGCATACTGTTTCGGGTGCCAATAGCCACCGTCGCGGAGGGCATCATGAACGAAAACGCTCGTCGCCACGTGACGCGTTTCGTCGCCGTTGAAGAACGGTTCAGACGGTTGATTCCACGCGATTTGCAACACGGCGATGGCAGTTAACAACGTCGCCAAAATGCGAATGTGAATTGGCACCCGGCTCACGACGACACGCTCGCAAGTGTCGCTTCGGTGGCGAAGTTCGGACGTCGCGTTGGCAGTTTACGTTCCGCTAGCAAGTCCGCGTATTGGCCCATCGGTAGCATGTCGAAACGTGCGGTGAGCATCGCGAAAAATTCGCGAACGAGGTCGAGCTTCCACGTGGCCGGTCGGTCCATCGCCGGGAAAAAGCTCAGGTCGCCATCGTCGTCGCCGCCCAAAAAGTCCAGCGGGTGAAGCAAAATCGAAGGCTCGGTGCCGGATTGTTCGCACATCCATAGGGCGGTGCGGAAGTAGCGCCGTGCGGCAAATCGCGAGAACCGCGCGAGGTAAAGCAAGTAGCTGAGGTGGATCGGCACCTTGGTCAGCGGCATCGTTGTTACGGGGATTTCGAGCAGCGTACCGGCGTCGGTCGCCCAGCGGTACGGCTTCAATGGGCGCGTGCCATCGGCGATCGTGCCGAACAATTTCGAGCGGCGTTTCTTTTCCTCCGGCGTCAGTTTCGCGGTCATAAAATAGTATGCGCGCGCGAGTGGGCCGAGGTACGTCGGGAACGTCGACGCATCGAATTGGTAACCACGTTCGATCAGCACTTCGAGGACGTTCGTCGAGACGCTGAAGCCCGGCCCGCGGAAGCCGGTTGGGCAAACGCCGGTCGCGTCTTCGATGGCGACTTCGGCCCGCGCCAGTTCGTCCGCGATCTGTTCGCGGCTGTACAGGTGCAGCCACGGCTCGTGGTGAAACGAGTGATTGCCGATCTCGTGGCCCGCATCGGCGATGCTCCGTAGCACATCGCGATGCTGCGGAAGTGCGGCATCTTGGCCGACGATAAACCAGGTAATCGTGAAGTCGAATTCGCGAAGCAGCTTCAGCGTGCGCGGCACGACGATGGGCAAATACGACGGGAATGCGTCCCAGCCACGGTCGCCGTGCGTCTTCATGTACGACCATTTGTTGTCGAGGTCGAGCGACAAAGACGCCTTCGGTTTTAGCGTATTTTGACGATTCACGCTCGGACCTCCGACAGCAGTTGCGCGACCGCACGGTCGGCGAGCTGCAAAGTTTCGTTGACGTTCAGCGTGCCGTTGACGATGTGTGCGGAGTTCGCGACGTACAAACCGGGGATGCTCGTTGCCATCGGCGGCAGGTTCGCCGAGTAGTCGATCGTCGGGATCGCGAGCACGTGGCGAACTCGCGACACGCGGAACGCGAGGACGTCGTCCGGCGTAAAATGCGGATACATTTTCGCGAGTGCGCCGACGAACGATTCGCGGATCGTTTCGTCGCTCGCTTCGAACAACGGGTCGTCGGGCGTCACGTATTTCGGCAAGTAAATCAGCGTCTTCCCATCGAACTCGGCGGGGTCGACGAGCGTCGTCATTTCGATGACGGCGGTGAACGGCACCCAACTTTCGGTGATGTTCGTAACGTAGTAATCCGCGAGCGGTTTCTTCAGCACGAGCGATGCACAAACGATGCCCTGATAGCGCAGGTTCCGCCAGCTTTCCGCTTCTGGCGCAGGCAAATCGGGGCACAACAGCGGCACCACCGGCGCGGCCGCCGTCACCACCACGCGGTCGTATGTGTCGTGCGTGCCATCGGTAGTTACGACGCGTAAGCCGTCCGCACTTTTCGCGATGCTTCGTACGGTGGTGCCCGCGGAAATCTCGACGCCGGCGGTGCGCAGTGCGTCCGCGAAATGGTCGATGATCTTGCCGTAACCGCCGCGTGCATAGCCGAACATTTCCTTCTTCAACCCCGTGCGGCGTGCGGCATACATCCGTGCGATGATCGCCCAGATGAACGCCGCGGAAGCGTACCGATAGTTCTCGCCGAGCTTTGCCCGCAGCAGTG
>JANXNT010001416.1 GCA_025353985.1 Limnoglobus sp. | reverse complement strand
TCGTCTTCGACCAAGCCGAGAACCGCTTCCACGTACAAAAAACGGTGCTGGAATGGCTGATAAAGTGAGTGGTTCTTGGCTGTATGTCTCTTCGATGCGAACCCAATGAATTTCGGCGGATCGTTTGCCGCTCTTCAAAACTCAGCGACTACCGTCGAGCATTTATCTGCGGATTCGGATCGAATCGTATTCGGCCGTCGTCGATGCGAAGGTATTTCCCGAACACACGTAGAGGCCCACGCGGCTGTCTTTATCGAACGAAGCCTTGCGGGACATTCGCGGTTCGCCCCAGGTTCGGCCATCGACGGAGGTGAACAGTTGCGTTTCGTCACTCGTGCGGACGAGTTTTAAGTGGATCGGCAACGAGACTTTGCCGAGTATTTTCATTTGGTTGTCGTCTTGATCGCCGGATTTATCGCGCCACCGGCAGACGAGTGTGCCCGAAGTTTCGACTTGAATCAGAACGTAGCGACCGCACTTTTCAGACAGCGATTCGCGAAGCATCAATCCCGTAGATGTCGCGGGTCGGCCATCGTGGCGGTACGCATTCGGGCCGCCAACGTTCGGAGCCAAGCTTAGTAAACGGGTCGAAATCTCGATGTCGCCAGTGACCGGTTTGCTGATGAATACGCCCTGATCTCGAACTCGCTCCCACCACGATGTCATCGCATGGCCACACCCGTTGATGACAAATTTGCCATCGCTTTCCGTGAACGATCCGGGAATGGGCGGTTCGTTCAGTTCATCGTAATGCCAGCCATCGGGTAACTTCGAAGGCGTCACCGTTACCGTGCAAACCCGCTTCACGTCGCGGATCGTCGCAGTCACGGTACACGTGCCGGGCTTCTTACCCACGATCATCGCAGTCTGCTCGCCGATCCGCCGAACTTCGGCTACGTTCGGATCACTGCTCGTCCAATTCACGTCGCGATCGAAGCTGTTCAAGGGCGCGACGGTTGCGTTGAGTGTCGCGCGGCCGTATGTGGGAATCGTTACCGATTCATGGTCGAGTTCGATTGAATCGACCGCAATGTTACGCTGGCAGTCGATTGATTCATTCAGTTCCAACATCGAGATCTGGATACCTTCCGCCTCGTCTGTCGGCGTCACATTCAAGCGGAGGATGTTCCATTTAACTGGCTTCACGATGGAGTACTCGCGACGCGGTGCCATCGTGAACCCGGGTGCCGTTCGAACGTCGATACTCGTCCAGTTTTTCCCGCCATCGTTCGAACCGGAAAGCGTGAGCGATCGCGGCAAGCGATTCTTGTCGGGGCACGTGACTGCGTATGAAGTAACGAGGCGTTTTCGACCGTCCGCATACTCGCATTGAATCCAACTCGCGGCTGTGCGATCGAACCACGAAGTGACGGAATCCCCATCGCGGTCGAATGCCTTCATCGCGGTGGAATTCGCGTCGCGTGCTCCGCTGCTGGTGATGAGGCACATCCCTGCATCAGCGTAATAAGCGGTATTCGCTACAAGTTTGGTTGGCCGGCCCTTGCCTGCGACCATCAGGTCTTCCAGAGCGGTCTCGACTTCGCGCTTGGGTCGTTTCGGATTCAGGACTAAGTACGAATGACCTCGATCGATACTGTTTTTCCAGCTGTTTATGCCCGTTTTCGGGTCCACGATGTTCGTGCCGCCACGAACGACCGAGTACCACGGAGCCGCCCCGCGTACGGCGACGAGGCACGAAACGGGATCCCAACTGAGGCGATCTCCTGCGAAGCCGACGCCAGGAAATGCCGCGTACGCCACGGTTAACGGATTGTGTTCGGGCATCTCGTAAGTCGCGCGACGGCCGGAGTTGGTCGAACCGCCTTCCCCGTTGAACAGCACCTCCGTCGGCCATTCGACACACACCAACGCGGCGGAAGCGGGGTCTTGCTTGAAATTCCACTCCGCGTCTTTCGCTTTCGCCGACGGGGGATAATTTCCGCCCATCACTTCGAGTCGTTTGACCTTCTTCGCAATCAGCGCTTTGCCGTCCATCGGGCTGATTTCATCTGCGTGGGATTTCAGCAAGTTCGCCAAGTTGCGGAGCGGCCCCACCGCCACAATGATCGCGCTGCCGTCGGCCTGTTTGGCCAGTAACTGACGGTAGAGTGTCACCGCGTCGGGATACTGCTTGCTCTCTTGAAAACGGTGCGGGAAACGGCGAACGATCTCGGCGGTGTAGCCGGGGTTAGGGAGAAATCCCGGATCTTTGAGCGTCCCTACGGGAATCTCGGGCCGCCCGTACCAGGTGTTGATTGCATCGAGGCACGGGGCAATCGCGGGCGATGAGGTGCAACCGATCGTCGCGAGCAAGTTGATTTCCCCACGTTCGGCTGCGCCATGAAGAATGAACAACGCCCCAACGTCGTCGCAATCGCCGCCGGCATCCGTGTCGAAAATGATGTTCCGCGCAGGCTCCGCGGCTTGGCAAAAACTGCACAGGAACAACAACAGGAATGCGACAAATTTCATGGAGTGTCCAAGATTGATCTGCTGGTCGCGAATCACAACACGCCATAGCGATCGAACACTTCTCGCAACGTTCTGCCCGCTTTCAACTCGGTTCGGGAGAGCGATTCTTGTTCGGCTTTGTCGCACGCTTGTTCGACGACCTCGGCGAGAACCGATTTCGGAATCGCGACGATGCCATCGAAGTCCGCGAAGATCGTATCGCCGGGCTGCACGAGTACGTCGCCGCATCGGACCGGGACATCGTAGGCCATCACGCGGCCACGGCCCATCGAATCCAATGGACGGATGCCCGTGTAATAGACGGGAAAGCCGAGTGCGATCGTCTTCACGCAGTCGCGGATTTGGCTATCGCAGACGCAGCCGACGGCCCCGCGATACTGTGCGGCGGTGGACATCAATTCGCCCCACGGTGCGTTCGTACCCGCGAAATCGGTCGAGTGAACCGCGACGTCTCCCGCATTCAACGAGTCGATCACTTCGATTTCCAACCCATATGGGTTCTTCGCGTCGGCGTAGTCGGCTTCCATCCAGCGGATCGTGCGGGCGCGACCGATGAAGCCGCAATTCTCGCGGTCCGGAAGCAACGGCCGCAATCGGTGGTGCATCGCCTGCTGGCGATAGCCCAACGAATCGAGAATATCGCAGACGGCGGCCACATACGATTTCGCTTGCAGACGCTGCCAAAGTAAAGATTCGGACGGGTCAACCGCGTTCATAACTCTCTCTCGGTTCAGCGGACGGTGACGAATTCGTGGTGGTTGAAGAGCACCAAAATCAAGCCAGCGCGGCGATCCGCTTGCGACAGGAATGCCGCACACTCGATCGCTTCGGCTGCGGTGGGCGGGCGGCCGAGGAGTTGCTCGAATGCGGCGGTCACGAACTTTGGCTGATCGCTACCGACCTCTTTTGCGATCCGTTGCGAGAGCCGTATCGCCATCGCCGTGCTCAATTCGCTGTTCGCGAGTGCCAGTGCCTGTTGCGGGATGATGCTCTCTTTACGTTGGTAACATTCGCTCGTGTTGGCTACATCGAACAACTTCAAATATTCCATCTGCTTCTCGTGAGCGTGGCGAAAATACAGGCTTCGGCGAAACACCGTCAGTCCGAGCGCGTGATCGATATCCGGCCCGCCCATCGTGACATCGAGTTTCCCCGCCACGTACAGAACGTGATCGCGCACCGTCTCCGCTTCGAGCCGACGTGGAGGCATTCGCCAATAATAAATGTTGTCGCGGTCGAGTGCGGCGTTCTTCAAATCGGGCGTCGAAGACATCCGGTACGTGCGGCTGGTCACGATCAATTTGTGGATGTGCTTCATCGACCAACCGCGTTCGACGAACTCTGCGGCCAGCCAATCGAGCAAGTCGGGCTGCATCGGGCGGCGGCCGTTTTTGCCGAAGTCGAACACGCTCGGCACCAACGCCTGACCGAAGTGCCGCAGCCAAATGTGGTTTACTGCCACCCGCGCCGTCAGCGGATTCTTCGCGTCCGTCAGCCAGTTGGCGAACGCGGTGCGGCGACCGGTGCTCGTGCCAACTGCTTTTACATCGGGGAACTTCAGGCCGAGCGATTTTGGGATGCCAGCCGATAAAGGATGGTCTTTGTCCGGGTTGCGTTCGTCGCCGCGTTCGTACAAGTACGTGACGACTTTCGGGTCGGAATCGAAGGCGCGAGCGAGGCCGTCTTTCTTGGTGTCGGCTTCACCGGGCACGGCGTCGATGCGGACTTTGTGCGGGTCGAACACGGCGCGAACTTGGTAATATTCGGTCTGTTTGATCGGGTCGTACAGGTGATCGTGACAACGGGCACAACCGAGCGTCAGCCCTTGGAACGCGAGGAAGGTATGGTCGACGACGTCGGTCATCCACTTTTCGCGGCTCGATTTGAAGTTTCGAACGAGGTAGCCGGTGGCGCGGAGTGTCTTCGGATCTCCCGGTGCGATCTCGTCGCCGGCCAACATCTCGCGGGCCATTCGGTCGTAACCTTTGTCCGCGTTCACGCTCTCGACGATCCAATCGCGCCAACGCCAGACGTGCGGTTGGCTGTCGCGAACGTCTTTGCCGTCGGTCCAGCCGGCCCAATCGGAGTAGCGCCACACGTCCATCCAGTGTCGGCCCCAACGCTCGCCGTATCGCGGCGAAGCGAGCAAACGATCGACGACTTTCGAGTAGGCATCGGGAGACGAATCCGCAAGGAATGTCTGAAGTTCTTCCGGCGTCGGCGGCAGGCCGATCAAGTCGAAGCTGGCCCGGCGCAGCAACGTGCGCTTGTCGGCTTCGGGTCGCGGCACGAGTTCGTGTTCGCGGTGCCCGGCGGCGATGAACGCATCGATGGGGTTCCCCGCCCACTCGCCGCTGGCCATCGGTACGGCAGGGCGTTTTACCAGCTCGAACGGCCGCCATGGGTACGACGCGAGGAAGCGGCGATACTTGGCGAGCGTCTTCACGGCGGCGGTCAGTTCATCGGAGTTCGGCTTATCTTTGGCATCGGCGGGGGAGTGGCCCGTTAGGATTTCGAGCAAGTTGGGAACGCCGTCGCCGTCCGCATCTTCGTTTGCGATCATTTCGAAACGCGCGGGGATGTTGAACGGCTTGCCCGCTTTCTTGAGTTCCTTCCGCACCTCTTCCAAACGCTCACCGAATGCGTTGCGGGGCTTGTCGTCGTTCGGCCCGGTGTCGCCCGGCTCGTGGCACAAGCGGCAGTCGTTCACTTTGGCCAACAGGTACGGCCCCATGTGCAGCGCGAGCGCCTGCTTGTGGACCGGCTTCGCGAACGCCGTCGCGGAGAATGTCAGCATCACGGCGAGGGCAAACAGCAGACGAATCATCCGATGATCTCCGTGATCGGTTTGCCGAAATCGATCTCTAGCCGCTTGCGACCGGGGACTTCGAGGCTCCGCGCATCCAGCCCGAGTTGGTGCAACACCGTGGCGTGAATGTCGGTTACGTAATGGCGATTTTCCGTCACTTGGTAACCGATCTCGTCGGTCTTGCCGTGGACCGTGCCGCCTTTAATTCCGCCACCCGCGAGCCAGACGCTGAACGCCTGCGGGTGGTGATCGCGGCCATCGCCCTCGGCCCCTGGCGACCGACCGAACTCCGTGGCCCAGACGACGAGTGTATCCTTTAACTGTCCGCTTTGCTTCAAATCCTTGAGCAAACCGGCGATGGGGCGATCCGTTTGCGTCGAGAGTTTCGTGTGGTTGTCCTTGATCTTCGAATGCGCATCCCACTCGCCGCCCCCGCCGCCGCCGTGATAAATCTGCACGAACCGAACGCCGCGTTCGACGAGCCGCCGCGCAGACAGGCACAGTTTTCCGAACGGGGCCGTCTCCGGTTTGTCCAACCCGTAAAGCGTACGCATCGCTGCGGTTTCTTTTTCGAGTTGGAGCGTCTCGGGGACTGCCGTCTGCATTTTGAACGCGAGTTCGTACGACTTGATGCGTGCTTGCAACTGCGGGTCGTCGGGGTAATCGATCCCCGAAAGGCGGTTGAGCTTGCCGATCAGGCCGAACTCGTTGGCTTGCTCTTCGGCGGACTTACCGGCGGGCCGTTTCCCGAAAGGTAACGGGGCTTGGCCGTTGGTGTTAAGCCGCACACCGGCATGTTCCGGCCCGAGGTACGCGGCACCGTGCGCCCATTCGCCGCCGCAACAATCGCCGGGTGGCACGCCGAGCACGACGTATTCGGGCAGGTTGTCGGTCATCGAGCCGAGGCCGTAGCACGCCCACGAGCCGACGGTCGGGTGCGCGCCTTCGCGAACGTGTCGCCCCGTGTGGAATTGCAGCATCGCGCCGTGGTCGTTGTCCGACGTCCACAACGACCGCACCACTGCCATTTCGTCGGCCATCTCGGCAGTGTGCTTCCACCAATCGGCTGCGAGCAGCCCGGACTTCCCATAGTTTTTGTAGCCGCAGTTCAGCGCCATCAGCGTCTTGCGGTTGCCGTGTTTCGGGTTCCCTTCCACGACATCCGTGCCGGGTTTTTTCACCGCTTCGGCAAACGGAGTATCCGCAATCGACTTGCCCGCGTGCGTGTTCAACGCCGGTTTCGGATCCCAGCTTTCGAGGTGCGAAACGCCACCACACAGGAAGATCCAAATGACGGACTTCGCCTTCGCGGCATGATGCGGTCCACTCTCAACGCCGAGTTTCGAGTCGGCAGCTTGCGCAACGCCATCGCGAAACATCATCGCGCCGAGCGCCAGCCCCGTGAAGCCGAGGCCCGTATCGGCAAGGAACGAACGACGCGGTACGCCGTGACTCATATTTCACCTTACGTCGTGTGAGGGCAGTACATCGTGGCAATCAATGCATAAAGTCTAGCAACGCGAACGAGGTCGTCGATGTTGACCCACTCCGCCGTCGTGTGTGCGCCGCCCGCTGTTGGCCCGTGCGTAATTGCCGGTACGCCCGCATGGGAGAAGAATGAGTTGCCATCGTCGACAAATGGCTTCCCGCCAATTGGCAGTTGTTCGCCCATCATTGTCG
>JANXNT010001412.1 GCA_025353985.1 Limnoglobus sp. | reverse complement strand
TTAGTGTTGGGGTTGCGCATTGGGTATAGAAATGGGATAACCCAATCCCGATCCACACTTGGGAAAGGAATCGCCTCATGCCGACTCTGAATCCATCGCAGACAGTGACCGTCACCGACCCCACCGAACGGTTGCTCGTCGAGCAAGCCCTGGCGTTTGCCCGCGAACTCCGCCAGACGGCGTCGACGTCCCCCGACGGTCGCGTCCTGCACAACGCCGAGAGTTTCTGCGTCGTCCAGGGCCGCGAGTTCCTCCGCACCGCCTTGGCCACGGTCCTCCAGGCCGAGGCCGACGCGGTCGAAAAAAAGGGGCCCCCGCCCGCCGCTGCGCGTGCGGATCGCGTCGCGACAACAAAGGCAATCACGCCCGCCAAATCCTGACCGCCGCAGGCTGGATCGACCTTTCCCGCTTGCACCTCGTTTGCATTTCTCCCGACTGTCGCGAATCGGTTCAACCTCTCGACGACCGCCTCGGTCTGACCGATAGCCTGACCGAGACGGCACGCCGTCTGCTCAGTCTGGCGGGCGCGAGTTGGTCGTTCGACGGCGCGAGCCGGCACTTGAAATCGTTTTGCGGTTTGGCCGTCAGCGACGAGTTCATCCGGAAGGTCGCCGAGGCGGCCGGAAAGAAGTTGGCGGTCTGGATGGACGAGGCCCCGGCGGCGACCGAGGCGTTTGAAAAGGCTTTAGGGGAAGTGGAATTCCAGACCGACGGGACGATGGTGAACACCCAGGAGAAGTGGAAAGAAGTCAAGATCGGCCTCTTCGCGAAACGCGAGCGGGGCGAATCGGTGGGGACCGACCGGTGGGCCGACCGGAAATTGCCCGCGCCGACGGCGCGGTTCGCCTTCGCCCGGATCGCGGAATGCACCGACTTCGCGGCGGATTGGGGACCGACGGCGACGCGGCTGGGTCTCGATCCGCGGGACGGAACGATCGCGGTATTGGCGGACGGCGCGGCCTGGATCTGGAACCGGGCCGAGGAGCAGTTCCCCGGTTCGCCGCAATTGCTGGACATCTTCCACGCGTTGAAATACGTGAGCGACGGGGCGAAATTGCTGTTCGGCGAGGCGACGCCCGAAGCGAAAATCCATGCGGATCGCGGCCGGAAATGTCTGCTGGCGGACGGCTACGCCGGGGTCGAGACGTGGGTCGGCGAAATGCTCGGGGCCGAGCCGAAGGGCGGCGACGGCGCGAGTTTGGGTGGAGTGATGAATTACTTCAAGGGGCACGAAGACCGGCTGAACTACGCATTGCGTTTGAAGCGTGGCCAATCGATCGGCACCGGGATGGTCGAGGGAGCGGCAAAGAATCTGATCGGTCGGAGGCTCAAAGCTAATAACGCCCGCTGGCAAGTCGAGAACGTCGGCAAAATGGCCGGACTCTGCTCCGCGCTCTACAGCGACTGCTGGGAGGCGTACTGGGATGACAACTGACCCCGCCCAAACAAAACTCCAAGAATCGTTGCTACACCCGCAAATCCATTCGCAGTTGACCCCGTTTCCTGGGTCGGGTATCAGTCTGGCATACTCCGTGTGCTCTGGTGCCGACTATGCCCCTGTCCGTTCGCGATCTCGTAGTTCGTTATGGTGCGACGACGGCCGTCGATGGCGTGTCGCTCGACGTTCACCGCGGCGAAATTGTCGGACTGCTCGGGCCGAACGGCTCCGGGAAAAGCTCCACGCTTGCGGCGGCGGCGGGAAACCTAGATGCAGATTCGGGGACGGTCACGATCGATGGCCAATCGCGATCCCAAGACCCGTGTCGCTTTGCCGCGAAGGTCGGATTCGTACCGCAAGACGCGGCGCTTTACGATGAACTGAGCGCGTCGCGCAACCTCGAATTCTTCGGCCAACTCTATGGGCTTTCCGGGATCGAACTCGATTCGCGGGTGGCATATGCACTCGATCGCGCCCGCTTACTGGAACGCTCCGGCGACCGCGTTGGCACGTTTTCCGGTGGCATGAAACAACGCCTGAACATGGCCGTCGCGCTGCTGCACGATCCGCCGTTACTCTTGCTCGACGAACCGACAGCATCGCTCGACCCCGCCAGCCGCGATGCGCTGTTTGCGGACTTGCACCGCCTGCGCGACGATGGCCACGCGATCTTGCTGACGACGCACCACCACGATGAAGCCGAGTACGGTTGCGACCGTGTCGTGCTTCTGAACAAGGGGAAACTCGTCGCATCGGGGACGATTCAGGAACTGACGCGTACACCGAGCGATGGCCGCGCCGTGCTGTACGGCCACTTGGGCGAACTGCTGCCGAAGTACGTCGAACGCGGGCTGCGTCAGCGGCTCGGGCCGGATGTCGAACTGGAAATCATCGGCCATCGCGTGCGGTTGTCCGCGAGTGGCAACGAACAATTGGGCCGCGCGCTCGGGTTGGTTCTCGCCGAGGGAATGCAACTCGATACGTTCCGCACGCCACCCGGTCGGCTCGAAGCCGTCGCACGCTCGTAACACCGGATGCACCGAATGCCCGCTCCGAAATTGTCTCGAATTGCCGTGCTTGCCGCGAAGGACTGGTCGCTGTTCTGGTCGGACCGTCGCGCCGCGTTCTTGTGCTTCCTCGTGCCCGTTCTGCTCGCGTCCGCGTTCGGCATCATCTTCGACCGCCCGCAATCCACCGGCACCGCCGTCAAGTTACCGCTCCTCCTCGTCGTCGAATCGGAGTCGCCGTACGTGGACCAACTCGCGCAAGCGGTGGTAGCATGCGACCGCGTCGATGCGCGGATTGTTTCGCGTGCCGAAGCGCTGACACTCGTTGCCGAACGCAGTCCGGGCGTGGCCGTCGTTTTGCCGAAATCGTTCGAGACACTGGCAACGTGGACGCCGGGCCGTGCGGGGGATCGCCCGCGCATGGAACTGCTGCACAACCCGCTCTGCACGATGGAAGCGCAGTGGGCGGAGGGCGTCGTCACCGAGGTCGTGTTGCGCTGCATTGCGAAGGCGCAACTCGGGCCGCTAGTATCGGATACGGACACCGCGTTGACCCTGCCGTTCCAAAGCGAATCGACTGCGATCCATGGCGATACGCAGACGGAGTTCAACCCGTATTCGCATAGTTTTTGCGGAATGACGCTGCAATATTTGCTGTTTTGGGGGATGGAAAGCGGCCTGCTATTGTTGCGCGAACGCAACCGGAGCCTCTGGCAGCGAATGCGTTCCGCCCCCGTGTCGCTCACTGAAATTCTGTTCGCAAAAGCACTCGCCACCGCAACGATCGCACTCCTCTTGATCGGCTTCACGTTCCTCATGGGGAACCTGATCTTCGGCGTGACGGTGAATGGTTCCGTGTTCGGCTTCGTGTTTCTCGCGATGGCAATCAGCGCACTCGCCGCCGTCACGGGGCTGATGGTCGCCGCCGTGGGTGGAACCGAAGCCCGCGCCCGCAGCGTTTGCATCCTCGTGATTTTGGGCGTATCGATGATCGGCGGGCTGTGGCTACCGTCGTATTTACTGCCTGGGTGGGTGCGGGAACTTTCGCTGGCGATGCCGACGACGTGGGCGATGCGCGGCCTCGAAGGCGTGGCATGGCAAGGTCGCGGTCTCATCGCCTCGTTGCCGAGCCTCGCCGCCGTGGCGGGGTTTACGGCTTGTTTTCTAGCCGTGGCCGTCGCCCGGCTCGTCTCCAATGAATCGCGCCGACGGCGGGGATACACATGAAAATTGCAATCGCTCTGTTCGCGGTCGTTCTCGTTGCGGCGGTGGCGTGTGGCCAAGAGCCTGCGCCGAAACCAGTGAACTTCGCTTTCGAAGATCAATTCGATGGCAAGCCCGAATTGTCGTCGTTGCGTGGTCGCGTCGTCGTGCTGGTGTACGGCGACCGCAAGGGAATGGAGACATGTCGGCAACTCGGCGAGCAACTGCACACGCAATTTCACCCGACCGCAAAGGGGCTAAAACCAGCGGAAGCGCAGAAGCAACCGGTGCTCGCGCTACCCGGCTTGAAGCCGGGGCAGACGTCGCCCGAATTGATCGTGGTGCCCGTCGCCTGTTGCGGCAAAGTGCCAGGCTTGGTGCGAACCGTCATTCGTAGCCAGGTGAAAGCGAACGCGCCGGATGTCCCCGTGTGGCTCGACTTCGAAGACACAATGACGCAACATTTCGGCCTAACGAAAGGCGAACCCAACCTCGCTGTGTTCGACGCCAACGGAGTCTACCGCCACGCGATCAACGGCACTCCCGACGCCAAGAAACACCAAGATCTCTTACAGTTGCTGCAAAACCTACGCGCTGAGGCAGTGAAGTAGAGTGCAAAAATGGCGACACTGGAATCGATTCAAAGCAGTATCCAAACTGCACATGCTTGGGAATTAAAGGCTCAGCCGACCCGGGTAGCGAAATGCCTGAGTTCCGCGATGATGGGTTACATCAGTATTGCCGTGACTGAAAAAGAGTCGTATAGCCAAGGCGCATCATGGCTAACCGATCAAGGGTTTGTTGCAGTATTAGAGAAATACCATGCGACATTAACCGTTCTCGTCGTGGATGTCACAGAAGGAAGGTTGCCACCTTCTGCAATCGCTGGCAATTACCATTCGCTCGTATTTGCCCACACAGCTTGGTGCATGGAAAAGTACGAACTCGGTGAATCATTCGTGGTAACCGTTCACGGGGTAAAACGCTTGAAATCCAAGGCTGTTTTTGACTGAGATTGCCTTAAAAGGTCGGTTTTGGACCGA
>JANXNT010001398.1 GCA_025353985.1 Limnoglobus sp. | reverse complement strand
CTTTCATTCTCACCCGCGTCTGAAAGAGTACCCCGTATGCGCAGTCTCTGTTCGCTCGTTCTCACGATGTTGTTCATTCCGCAACTTCTTGCGGAAATTCCCGCTATCGCGTTTCCGCCATCGTCTGCCGTTGTGGACATTTCGAAACCCCCGTATTCGGCGAAGGGCAATGGCACGACCGACGACACGGCGACGATCCAGAAAGCCCTCCTGGATGTGATGGGTTCGCACAAGATCCTCTACTTCCCGAACGGCACGTATCTGATTTCCAAATCGCTGATGTGGTCGAAGAAGAACAGCCAGAACAACGATGCGTGGGGCTTCAACTTCATTCAGGGGCAGAGCACCGCGAAGACGATATTTCGCCTCAAGGACAAGGCATTCCCCGATGCGAACGCCCCGCAAACGATGATGTGGTGCGGCGGGTTCGGCTCGGCGGACTGGTTCCACAACTACATCCATAACGTCACGTTCGATGTCGGCAACGGCAACGCGGG
Source organism: Limnoglobus sp. (assembly GCA_025353985.1). Lineage (GTDB taxonomy): Bacteria > Planctomycetota > Planctomycetia > Gemmatales > Gemmataceae > Limnoglobus. The sequence goes on along the minus strand of JANXNT010001398.1, from coordinate 2,115 downwards.
TGCGGTCGGATTGCAATTTTATTCGAACAACACCGGTGCGGTGCGCGACGTTGATGTCGTGTCGCAAGACGGCCAAGGCTTCATCGGATTCGATCTCGGCCATCGCGATATGAACGGCCCGATGCTCGTGAAAAATCTGCGAGTGCAAGGCTTCGAGACGGGCATCCGCTGTGCGGGTTCGGTTAATAGCCAGACGTTCGAACGCATCCGGTTGTCGGGCCAAACGAAAGTCGGACTCGCTAACTTCGGGCAGTCGATTAGCATTCGCGGTCTCGAGAGCGTCAATGACGTGCCCGCCATCGACGCCAAGAGCTTCACCGTGATTATCGATAGCAAATTGACTTCCCCGAAAGGGGCAAGTACCGCCATCGTTGTCGGTAAGGCTCCATTCTTTGCACGCAATATTACGACAACCGGTTACCAGACGGCACTCGTTTCGGAAGGAAAACCGAACGGCGAAACCGGCCCGAACATCGTCGAATGGCACCAGGGAATGGCGAGTAACCCGTTCGATGTGCCGGTGAAGTCGTTGAATTTGCCGATTCGCGAAACGCCCGAAACGCCGTGGGAGAACCCGAAAAGTTGGGCGATCGTCGACAAATTCGGTGCCGACCCGACGGGTAATAAAGACTCCGCCGACGCGATCCAGAAAGCGATCGATAGCGGCGCGACGACGGTATTTTTCCCCGGTGCGTACACGATTAAGAAGCCCTTGAAGATTCGCGGTAAAGTCCGGCGTATCCTCGGCGTCGGCAACTGGATCGATTACACCTCGCAATCCAAACCCGACTTCATCGTCGAAGACGGCGAGGCAAAAGTCGTTTTCATCGAGCACTTCGCGCCGATCGTTGGCGGCATCGAGATCAATACGTCGCGGACCGTCGTCTTGCGTAGCCTCGAAACGAGAAAGCTCACCTGCAAGAAAGCGGGCGATCTATTTATCGAAGATATTGTCACCGACGACATGCGGTTTAACCCTGGCCAGCAAGTCTGGGCACGGCAACTCAACGTCGAAAACGAGGGGACGCACATCACCAACGATGGCGGAAAATTGTGGGTGCTCGGGTACAAAACCGAACGAGGCGGTACGCTGTTACACACTAAAAATTCTGGCAGCAGCGAGATCCTCGGCAACTTCAGTTACACCACGACTGCGGGCAAACTCGGCCCGATGTTCCGCACCGACGATGCCACCGTCTTCGCGTTCTTCAACGAAGTCTGTTACAGCGGCGACCCGTTCCAAGTCTTTGTGCAAGAGAAGCGAGGCACGCAGTCGAAAACCATCAAGCCCGGCGAAGGCGGCCTAAGCCCATACGTGACGAACGCGAGCGGGAAGTAGCTTCAGCGATTGATAGTAAGGTTCTCGGCGGCAGTCTTAGGGCGTCGGCCGCGAAGCCAGTTGATGAGCGTACTCACTAGCCCCCGGGCGCTTTCGACGCGACGATGCGGATACGCGAGGGCACGCCAAAAACAGGCGAGTGCGGTGCGGAGTTCGGCCCCGCGCATCACCCAGCCGAGCGTGCGCCACGTCGAGGCGTAACCGTGGGCGATGGCCGTGGGAGATACGCCATCGCGGGCGCTGTGCATGATCGAAAACGCCGTTGCTACGCGGTCCGCGAGCTTGCTGGAAAGGTTACCGTGCCCCGTACGATAAAGCACGAGCGGTTCCGGCACGTACTCGAATGCGTACTGTTTCGCGACGCGCAACCAGAGGTCGAAGTCGATCGAGAGATCGCAACGCGGGTCGAAACGGCCGACTTGCTCGAACGCACAACGCCGCACGATCGCCGAAGAAAAGCAGACGAAATTTTGCACGAACATCGCATCGAGTACGCGGCCACACGGTGGCAACGGTCGCGGCGGATTCGGTAAGCGGTTGCCAGTTTCGTCGATCAACTCGCGCAGTGAAAAGACGACGCCGACATCGGGGTTTGCGAACATCACGAGTTGGCGTTCGAGTTTCGTGGGGAGCCACGCATCGTCCGCATCGAGGAACGCGATGAACTCGCCGCGCGCCATCGCGATGCCGAGGTTTTTCGCCCGCGACTGCCCGAGCTTGTCCGAACGCAGGTAGCGAATCCGCGAGTCGTGCAAGTACGGTTTCACTGCCAGCGG
>JANXNT010001367.1 GCA_025353985.1 Limnoglobus sp. | reverse complement strand
GGAAGGTGGCCGGGGCAATGGCCACGTACCCTCGCATACAGGCCGACGTCAATTAAGAAGGGTTTCCAGTGTTTTGGAATCAATTACAATTCCATTCTTAGGCATTGGATTACCATGCCACTGTGTAATCTGCTACCGCTGAAGTACTCAAAAAAATAATATGTGAGTTCGACGGCGACAGTTTGACAGAAATTCAAGGCGATACTGTGGAGAAATGTCAGTTCGTCCTCGATCCCACGAAGTTGCCGAAACAGATCACCACCACGTGGATTGATGACCAAAAAAATAAGATCAAGGAGTCAGGCATTTATGAATTCGACGGTAATCGACTTCGCATTTGCTGGTCGATCGTAGAAGGGAAACCGCGACCGATTTCGTTTGCCGTCACGAAGGAGAACCAGGTCAATCTGTGTGAATACGATCGCATTCCCTACACGATCCGCGAGTTGAAGGATCTGGCAGGCGAATGGAAGTATACGGTGGCGGAAGATGGAAAGGAACTCAGCGCTGGCACGATGGACATCTATCGCGATGTGATCTGGCAGACAGACCAAGGACAAACCGAGAAAGCGATCCTCGCCCTGGATGTAACGAAGGGTTTCTTCGACATCACACCAATCACGGGGCCGACCGCCGTACCCCGCAAGCCGTTGCTCGGCCGGTTCACGTGGAAGGACGGCATACTGACGATCTTCTCGGGCGACCCTGGTGCCGAGCGACCGGCGGAAGCCAAAGCGGGCAAAGGCGTGACGGTGGCCGTCATGGTTCGCACGGTCAAGAAGTGAAGTCTCACGCCAGACTCTTTCGCGCGATCACGACGGCACCCATTGCGGGTTCTTCCACGGGGGTCACGTGGCCGGGGTGGATGCCGAATTTGCGTAGTGATGTGAGAAACTGTTCGCGGAAACGGTCGCTGTTGAGGAACAGGCCGCCGGCGAGTGCGACGGGCAGATTGTCTTTTTCCAGTCCGATGTTCGCCACGGCGGCGTAGGCGGTGCGTGCGAGTTCATCGGCCTCGTCGCGGACGATCTCCGCGGCGATCACGTCTCCTTCGGCGGCGGCTTCGAGCACCACGGGGGCCATCCCCGCGATGGCGGCGCGGTCCCAGACGCCACGGTAAATGGCGGGGATCCAACTCGGCGGATCGTTGACGCCCATCCGTTTCACGAAGCGTTCGACGAGCACGGTCGGCTCGCCGACGCGGTCGTGCGCCCGGCACGCAGCACGCAATGCACGTAGCGCGATGACGTACGCGCTGCCTTCGTCGCCGAGCGTGTAACCCCAGCCACCGCAACGGCCGACCGCCCCCGTCGGCGTACGTACGAACGCGATCGAACCCGTCCCCGCGATCACCGCCAGCCCCCAGCCATCGGGCGTGCCCGCAGCCAGCAACAACGTCGCATCGTTCGCCACGGTCACATGGTCCGACACGGCGGAGCGATTCGCCCAGCCGTTGATAATGTCGAGGCCTTCCTGGCGATCGATCCCCGCAAGTCCGAGACAGATCGCGCCGACTTTGGAACGCGGCAGGTTTGCGTTGCGGAACGCCTGATCGATCGAATCGTCGAGCGCCTGAAGTGCGTTATCGACGCCAACCGACTGGATATTCGACGGCCCCGCTTCGCCGCGGGCAATCACTTCGCCGGTCATTGCGGTCGCTAATAATGTGCGTGTACCGGTGCCGCCGCCGTCGATGCCGAGCACCAGATCGAGCCGCAATGGCCGTTCGATTTTGGCAACATTTAGCGGCGTAACGCCCATCGCGTCGCGAATCCGCCCGCCCGCCGCTTGCAACTTCGCTCGCGATTCTTGCGGCGAGTATCGCGTGTGGTGCGCCACAATGGCAGTCTTCACTTCGCCACCGCATTCGTGCAAAAGCGCTTCGGCCGTAGCAACGTCGAGGCCGGTTAGTGTGCGAACGATGCGGTTCGAACGCGCGATCAGCTTCCGGTTCGTTGCCTTCAGGTCGACCATCAAGTTGCCGAAGGTTTTGCCCGTGCGAACCATCGCACCGGTGGTCAGCGCGTTCAGCACCATCTTCGTTGCGGTACCCGCTTTCAACCGCGTCGAGCCGGTTAGCACTTCCGCACCCACGACCGGCGCGATCACGAGTTCGACTTCCGCAGCGACTTCGGAATTCGTCGTACAGACGACGGCAATGGTGAACGCACCGATGCTTCGTGCATGGCGAACCGCGCCGACGACGTACGGCGTGCGGCCACTCGCGGCGATGCCACAGACGACGTCGTTCGCGGAGATTGCGATATCGCGTAGGTCGTTCGCACCGAGTTCGGGGGAATCTTCCGCACCTTCCACGGCACGGAACATGGCACGTTCGCCTCCCGCGATCAGGCCGACGATTTGCGACGGGTCCGATTGGAACGTCGGCGGACATTCGGACGCATCAAGGACGCCGAGCCTCCCGGAAGTTCCCGCACCACAATAGATCAGCCGGCCGCCGCGCGATAGCCGATCTGCAATCGCATCGATGCCGCGCGCGATCTCGCGGGATTGCGTGGCGACGACGGCGGCGATGGTCGCATCTTCGCGGTTCATGAGCGCGACGATTTCCACCGACGTGAGTTCGTCGAGCCGGGCCGAGGCCGGGTTCCGTGCTTCCGTCTGAAGGTGTTCGAGCATGAGAGCGGTTCGGTGGGAAGGAATCAGCGGCGAAATCGCGACAGTAACCACGCAACGGCGAAGGTCGTCCCCGCCCCAACGGGAGCGTACCACGGGAACGCGAGTGCGGTTTTCTTATCCGCCGGGAAAAAGCGGGGTAGGGTCTGCTTCAACCATTCTTGGGCGAACGCGAGCGATGGCAAGTACGCCAACCCGACTACGACCGCGCCGGTCAGCAATCCGGCAATTGCCGCTTCTGAGGAGATTTTGCGTTTCAGCCGGCCGAGCAAAAACAAACCGAGAATCAGCCCCGTAGTGAGACCGGCAACGGAAAGCACCCGTTCGACGACGCTGCGTTCGCTGCCACTTCGATACGCGATGACCGCCACGCCCATCTGAGCGAACCCCCATACGACGGTCATCATTCGCGAAAGCAGCACGTATTGCGCTTCGGTACGGTTCGGCCGCAGTGGTTTGTAGAAGTCCGTTATGAAGGCATTCGCGGAACTATTCAGCGACGACGACAGTGTAGACATCGCCGCCGCGAGGATCGCTGCGATCAAGATGCCAACGATGCCGACCGGCATTTTCGACACGATAAACAGCCCGAATACTTCGTCGTTCGTGGCGGTGCCAGGGTCGAATGCGCCCGTCTGTTTCGCGGCGTACAACCCGATGCCGACCATCAGGAACAGCAAGAATTGAATCAGGATCGTAAACCCGCTGAGGACGAGCGCGACGCGGGCCTGCGTCAGCGATTTCGCGCAAAGGTAACGCTGGACCATGAGTTGATCCGCGCCGTGCGATGCCATGCTGAACACCGCTCCGCCGAGTAACCCCGTCCACAGCGAATAGGCTTTCGTGAGATCGAAAACCGGATCGAGCCAGGCGAACTTGTCCGCCTGCGTGCCAATCTCGATGTACGTGTTCCAACCGCCATCGAGTTGCAAAAGTATGCACACCCCGGCCAGTATGGCACCCGCAATTTTAATCGCGAACTGAATGAGGTCGGTCCAGAGCACCGCCTTCATCCCGCCGAGGAACGTGTAAATGATCGTCACGATGCCGACGAGCACGATTGAGGTGATGACATCTAGCCCGATGTACTGGATGACGAGCGCCGTCAGGAATAGCCGCAACCCGTCGGCAATCGTTCGTGTAATCAGGAACAAACCGGACGCAACGCGTTGCACCGCCGGGCCGAACTTTTCGCGAAGCACCTGGTACGCAGAGAACAGTTCGCCCTTCATATACAGCGGCAACAGTAGTTTCGCCACGATGCAACGCCCGACGATGTACCCGAACGCGAGTTGCAAAAACATCAGGTTGCCGCCAACGGGGTTGTACCCGATACCCGGCACACTGAGGAACGTAACCGCACTCGTTTCGGTGGCCACAATCGAGATCAGCACCATGAACCAGCCGACGTTCCGGTCGCCGACGAAGTACGCCTTCAGGTCTTTTTGTTTGCGCGTAAACCACGCCCCCATCGCCGTCATCCCGAGGATGTAAACGGCCACAATCGCGAGGTCGATATTCGATAAGCGAGCATCGGGCATGACGGTAATGTAGCGGGAACGACAACGGCGGCACGGTCTGGTAGTATGGTGCCAATCGTACTGAGGGTATTTATGTTTCGCGGGCTAGCCATCATCGCACTCAGCATCGGCATGGCCTGCGTTAGCGCGGCCCCGCCCCCACGCGCAACGCAAGCCACACCACCCGTTGCCAATCTGCCAGCGATCGAAGCGAAATCGAATGGCGTCATCAACCGCTTCGGCTGCACTCGCTTTCGCTATCCGGGGAGAATTTGGACGTTAGTACTTTCCCCCGATGGAACTCGATTGGCTGCAAGAGGGAGGTATGGATTTTGGGTATTTGATGTTGCGACAGGGGAAGTGATCTGGAAAGAACCAGAAATGCAGGAGGCCAACACGATACAGTATGGTTCGCCTGTGTTTCTCAATGCCGATACGGTTGCCATAATTTATGAGGTGGATAGGAAATTCAGCTTTATCTATCGGTATTGCATCGTTACGAATCGAATTGTCAGCAAGACAAATGTGAGATTGAATCTTAAGAAATCCTACAACTTTGGCACCGATGGATTGTTGGTATATATGGCTGAAGGGACTCAACTCGTCATTTTTGACGCCAATACGGGGGCTATGATTCGCCGCATCCAAACTCCGGCAACGAAATCCATTTCGGATGTGACATTTTCGCCAAACGGTCAAACGCTGTTCTTGCGAATCGACGATTCGCAAATTGTATTTTACGACAGAGTGCTCGGTCGCGAAATTGCACGGACCGAACAAAACAGCGAAATAAAACGGGCAAGCTTTAGTGCGGATGGCAGCAAGGTCGTTGGAATAGCCAACTATGATTATTTAGTAATAGTCGACGTACGAACAGGCAAGCGTACTGGCAAGATTCATACGAGCGGCAAAATGTTTCTATCGCACTTTCATTTGACAAGTCAAAACGAAATTGTCGCTTGCGAAAATCGCAAATCCCGAATCCGAGTCGCCGAATCGAGTACGAGCAAACAACTGCCCTCATTCCTCAGCGATTTCGAGCCAGAACAGTTCATCGTCTCACACGACGAGAAAACAGTGTTTGTTGCATCGCGTGAGGGCGGGATCGTGCTGTACGATTTTGCGACCCGTCAAAAACAACCGCAATCGGCCGACACCACGCTCGAATTGGCGTCGCAGTCCGGGTTTTATCCTCGATTACGATATTCGGACGATCATAGGCTTACTTCGATCGGAAACCCGACGTTCGTTTGGAATACCGCTTCTGGTAAGAGCTTGACTCTGAGTGTTTCCAAGGAAAATTGGCACGATCTCTCGTCTGATGGTACGCAATTTTTATCGGTGAATAAACGGGTCGTTTCCGAGTGGAACATTGCAACGGGACTTCTTTCAAAACAGTACGATAGCCAACAAAAATCCGATTTGAGTACAGTCGATTACTCCGACGATGGCACCGCAATTGTCGGCTATAGCGAAACGAACGTCTTTTCATGGAACCGCGAAACCAATCGCGTCGCGATGCGATCGGTTTCCGATCGGAAAGACTGGAAAGACAGACAGTTTTCTGGAGATGGAACTCGCTTTGCAAGCGTCGTCGCAATTCCAAGTACAGAAAATCAGTACGAACTTTCTTGCGTCGAACTGAAGCCAGACGGTAAGAAATGGAGAGTCCAATACGAAGCTAAGCATGCGCCATACATACACAAATTCAGCCGCACAGGCAATCGCATGTTCGTCGAATATGACGCTCCGATCGATGAGGATAATTCGCAGCGATTCGTCGACTGTTACTGCCCCATAACGGGGCGACGCCTCCATCGCATTGGATGTGAAGGTTGGAGTCAATATTGTTTCGCACCCGATGGACGTTGTTTCGCCGTTCTACACCAGGACAAGGTTTGCAAAATCATCGAAGTGGCAACGGGACGCGAACGATCCGCTTTCGATCTGCTGGACGGCTTCACGATGTTCGACGCGGCCTATTCGCCGGATAGTCAGCGGTTGGCGACGCGGATGGTTTCGGGGAAAATCTATATTTGGGATGTCTATTATAACCAGGAAGCCCTTCGTGAATTCAATCGCGATTCGCTTGAGAAGGCATGGTGCGATCTCGGCTCGATCGATGCGAAAGTAGGGTTCCGTGCGATCTGTCATCTTGCGAAGTTTCCTGCGAAGTCGTTGCCGTTTCTGATCGAGAAATTGCCTCCGGAGCGAATGTCTGCCGATGCGATTTCCTTGTGGCTCGAACAACTCGATGCTCGCGATTATACCTTGCGCGAAAGGGCCTATCGGCAACTCGTGCCCTACGTAGGAATCATTGTGCCGCAACTCGAGTCGATGCGCAAGACCACGGACTCCGGGCAAGTTCGCGAACAAATCGAGCGATTATTAGATGTCAAAGGAGCGATGACAACGGAACGATTGCGCGCGATCCGCGCCATCGAAACCATCGAGCGAATCGCGATCGACTCCACTGCGGGCGCAGCGGCGAACGCGCAAGCCAAGGCCGCCCTTTCGCGAATGGCTTCGGGCGAAACCGGCATGACGCTCACTCAAGAAGCCACTTCCGCCATCGCGCGTTTACGTTAAATGACAAAAGGCAGCAGTCTGCGATCTGGTAATATGCCAACAGGGAAAATACGACTTCCAGTTGAGGGGATCCAATGATATCGACGATGAAATCGCTTGGGATTGACCAGTTTAGCGTTGCCGAGCGAATTCTCTCGTGGAAGAGATTTGGGATAGTATTGCCGACGATGGGGAAGAAGCCTGGCTGACCGATACGCAACGGCAAGACCTTGCGCGTCGAGTTGCGGACTATGACGCGAATCCAGAATCGGGTTCGAGTTGGGAAGAAGTCAAAGCGAGACTGCGAGTGCACAAATAAGTCGAACCAACGGTGCCTGCGCAAAGCACGATGCATCTAAATACGTCGAAAAAATAACCGAATCCTACCAGTTGCTTTATCCAGTTCATAAAGCATCTGGATGAAAATCGAACCAAAAATCCAGGCCGCGATTCAACAACGACTCGCGACGTTCGAACGAATCGAAAACGTGCGTGTGTTATACGCCGTCGAATCCGGGAGCCGCGCATGGGGATTTGCCTCCAAAGATAGCGATTACGATATCCGATTCGTGTACGTTCACCCCGTCGATTGGTATCTCTCGATCGAAGTCGAATCGCAACGCGATGTCATCGAACGCCCCGTCGAGAACGATCTCGACTTCGCGGGTTGGGACATTCGCAAGGCACTCAAGCTGTTTTCGAAGTCGAACCCCGCGCTCCTCGAATGGCTCGATTCTGGAATTGTGTACATCGACCGCGATGATTTCGCCAAAGACTTGCGTGCGCTGCGCGATTCGTTCTTCACGCCGCAAAAGTGCGTGTACCACTACTTGCACATGGCCCAAAATAACTACCGCGCCTACTTACGCGGCCCCGAAGTGCAGATCAAGAAGTACTTCTACGTGCTCCGGCCGCTACTCGCGATTCGCTGGATGGAACAAGGCCGTGGCGTCGTGCCGATGAAGTTCGAAAAATTGCTCGAAACCGTGGCCGAAGAACCCGCGATGCTCGCCGAAGTCAAGAAATTGTTGAAGCGGAAGATCGCCGCCGACGAACTCGAAGAAGGCCCGCAGATTCCGGCCATCCACGAGTTCCTCGATCTCGAACTCGTGCGGGCAAACAAAGTGCTGGTACCCACTATGCGTTCGCGAATCGATATGGATTTGCTCAACACCCTGTATCGAGAGCATCTGAAGTAGGGCTACTTTTTCGCAACGGTGGGGCGACGGTACGGCTTCTTCGCTTCGTAGAGTTCCAGGCGGTCCCGAAGTCCTTTGGCTTCGGGATTGTTCTTTAAATACGCGGTGTCTCGCAACGCTTCGCGTTGGTACTTCGCGGCTTCGGCGAATTCGCCGACTTCCGCGTGTGCGGCCGCCAGTGTGTCGATGTAACCGGCGTTTTGCCAATTGGTGAGTTCGCACGCTTTCGTCGCCAGTTCCACCGCCGATTTGCCATTTCGCAGTTTCGCAACGGGGCACGTTGCGAGTGACCACGCGCGATTATTTAGTGCGAGTACATGATTCGGATTGAGTGCGATCGCTTGCTCGTAGGCTTGCAGTTCTTTCTCGTCGTCGCCCATTCGGCCGTGTGCCATTCCGGTCTGCGTGTAGGCTTCGGCAGTTGGCTCGCGTTCGATGGCAATCGCTAAATCTTCGAGCGCCGCTGCGTACTTTTTCTGCGCGATACGCACCGACGCCCTCGCCCGATAGGGAAACTCCCAATTCGCGTATTGTTGAATGACAAAGTCGTAATCTTCTATCGCTTCGTCGTACTTCTTGAGTGCTTGCAAAACGTACGCACGGTTGTTCCGCCATTCCACGCGATTCGGTTCGAGAGCCACGGCAATGTTGTAATCCTTCTCAGCGAGTTCGAGTTTCTTCATCTCGATAAACGCCCAGCCACGCGACGCATACGACCGGGACTCTTTCGCGTTCGCTGCGATGCGCCGATCGAATTCGTCGATCGCCTCCGGCGATTGCATTACGTCCGATTTCTCGAGATAGCCCTCGATCTTGCCTTCACGCACCTTCACGCGGGTGCTCGTGTCTTGGATGACCGAATACGCCAACAGCGTGGCGGGGATTTCCGTTTCGGCACCGCTATCGTTGGGGCAAGCGATCCTCAAGCCTTCGCGTTTCGGGAACGCGAGTTTGCCCACCCACGTCTTCATTGGCGTTTTCGGTACCGGCGCGGCCACGGCCCACAGCGGCACGAATAACAGCAGCAAGCAAGCCACACGCATAATAACACTCCCGGTAATGACGCAATTTTACACCAACCGACCGATGGAGGAACGCACAAAATCTCGCATCGCGCCGCACTCGCATGTTCGTGCTATGTTTGTTTCGAATTGGCTTCGTTGTCCGTTGCCATTCCGACTCTCCGTGCAAAATTCAGGCGATACGCGAAGGACGTTCGATGAAACAAGTCTTTGCTGCCGGTCCGCTGACCGAACGTCCCACGGTTCGTGCCACCTCGGCGGGTGTCTCGGCCGAACAACTGCAAACCCTGCTCGGATTCGCGAATTATGCGACGCCACCAGTGAGAACGGGCGACGGCGAAATCGCGTTGCCATCGCCGGTTCGCCTTGCGCTACTGAACACGCTGACGACGGGTCGCGTCCTCACGCACACCGCGTCGACCGGCAATCGCTATTTCGCGCACACGCTGTTGAACGTGCCCGCCACCGCCGATGCGCAACTGGCAATCCAAACGTGGGGCAGTCCCGCGTGGCAGCGGAGCGACCCGGACAGCGCCGCCGACCTGCCGGAGTTGCCGTACCTGCCCGTGGCGGACATTCTCGACGACGACGCGCTGAAGGCGTGGCTCGCTTCGCCGACGCACCGCGAACTGCTCGAATTCGCATTGCACGCGCTGCTCGGTACGCCATCGGATGTGCGAATCGTCTTGGCGGCCAGTGCGGATGACGTGGCGAAGATTGTGTACGCCGTCACGCGGGTGTTGCCGTCGAGCCTCATAGAAGACTTTACGTTCTCGACTTACGAAGCGAATCCGCACAGTTGCACGGCACGGCTGATCGGCCACGATGCGGGCAACCCCGACACCGAACTGCCCGAAGATTGTTACCGCGATGGCTCCATCGGCTTGAACCTCGCCACCGGTCGGCGCTCGGACATTCCGAAAGACGTTCCGTTTGCGGCGTTCGCGGTGAAGGCGCTTTCCGATGGAAAATTCGACAAGCTCGACGAAGTCAAAGGGCACTGGCAGCGGCTCGGTCTGAGCGATGCGAAGCACTTCGACCTCGTCTTCCGATTGACCCGTGGCACCGGCGTGCTGACCAAAGACGAGGCCATCGTCGCGCTGTCGTTCCCGGCCGTTGCGGCGTGGGTTTCGGCACGATCCGATGCCATGAATCAGTTCCTCGAATGGTCGCTCGACGATCGGGCATTTGCGACGGGATCGTTTAGCCGTGCGGTGCAACCGCTGCGCCAGAAGCCCGATGCGATCCTAAAACTCGCCAACGTCGTTCGCGAAGAAGGCACGAAAGCGGTCACCGAAGGCGACATTAACCGCGCCGCGAACGCGCTCGAAGTCGTGATGCCGATGGTCGCGCCGTCGAAAGCCAACGCGATCTGGGGCGAGCTACTTTCGCAGATTCCGGAACCCGATGCGCTAACGTGGGAGATGCGGCGTTACCTGCTGCCGCGCTTCGTACGCTTCAAGCAGCAATCGCAGTCGGCGACGGCAACGATCGACACCGCGTTCACGAAGTGGCTGAACGTACCCGCCGAGAAACTCGGCGAATTGCTGTCGCTGGATTTGCCGCGCGGGTATCAGATGGCGGCGTGCCGGGCTTGCCTGCACCGTGTCGGCGAGCCGACGACCGCACTCGCCGAGACGCTCGCCAACCACCCGCGGCTCGCGCTATCGCTGTTGCAACCGAGCGAAGGCGTTGAAGCGGACAAGGCCGTGTCGCTCTACGGCACACTCTTGACCGCCGTGCCGACGCACCCGTGGTTCGAGGATGTCATCGGCGCGGCGAGCGGGTTCGACAAACCGCGGCTCAACCGCTTTTTCTTGGCGACGCTCGATGCAGGCAAGATCGACGCCGACCGCCTGATCCGCACGCGCGGCCCCGCACTGCTGGAGCTTTTCGCGGGCGAATCGGGGCTGGATCGCGTCGGCAAGCTGTTCCTGAACGCGCCGCCCGCAGACCTTCTGCACAGCCTCGGGTTGCAAGATTTCCTCGTGAAACTCGCCGAGCAAGACAACCTCAGCGAGGAACTAAAATCGCGTATCGCGGCGGTGCGGGCGATCCGTGGTTACCTCGATTCGCCAACGTTCACCACCGAAGCGATGACGCCGACCGCCGACGCGCTGATCGTGCAACCGCCGGTGGTTCCGCTGGCCGCAAAGGGCGAAGTCTTCGCCGCCGTGGCCACGGGTCTGCTGAAACGCAGTGAAAGCGCGAGCGTCCAACCGCAACTCGAAGCGGTGCTGACGACCTTCGGCACATCGCTCGCCAACGACTCGGCGGACCTTTACGAAAACCTGTTGCGCGACTTGCGGAACCGCACCGACTTCGGCCGAAACGAGAATCTCGTCCACACGTTCCTCGCTGTGGCCCTCGGCGCGACGCAGACGGAATCGCTGGCCGGCAAGCTCGATAATCTCGATGGCCACGCCTTTGCGGTCGCTACCGAAGCGGCCGGCCGCGGAGGCAATCGGCTATTGAATACGATCGACACGCACTCGAAATCGTGGCCGAAAGAAGCGCGTACGAAGTGGGGGTTCCTGCTCGCTGCCGTCCGCCCCGAAGGCATGATGCGGGCCGCCCGCCACGCGATGTGGTTCGCTATCGGCGCGGTCGTCGCATCCGCCGCGTGGTGGTTGATGCGGTAATCCGCTGGTTTCATAGGATGAACGCAACACTCTTCACCGGAGATTTGCGTGACACCTGGAACGATGCTCGTTGTGACGTTTGCCATCCTCACCGTGGCGCTGTTCGCACTGTTCTGGGGCGGCAGCCGATTCTTGCAGGCGTATGCGTACAACGAACCCGCGAACAAACTCGCGATTCGCGGGTTGATCGCGGGGCTTTGCATCGGCGGGTTCCTCACGTTCTGGGTGTTCATCAACACGCGGGCCGAATCGAAAGATCGCTACGGCACGTTCTTCGAATTCAACCCGACCAGTTCGCACCCGTTCGATTCGTTCGACGCCATTCGCCGCGGTGGCAGCAAAGACGAAAAAGGCCAGTTCCGCGAAACGACTGCATCATTCAAGAAGCAGGGGGATCGCTTCCTGGACACCAAAGACATCACGAAGTCGTTCAACATGACGACGGCGGATTACGTCGTTGTGGCGGTGGCGGTCAAGGACGGCGAGAAAGCGGTGCGCTACGATGCAGACCTGGACGCGAACGGCAGGTATAAGAGCGGCTCGAACCGGTTGTTCAAGGAAGTCGGCGGACGGCGTTACATCGAATTCGGCCAGTCGAACAACCCGAGTGCGGTGTTCGCGCCGAGCCGGGGGGCACTCTGGGCGGCACTCGGGTTGAACGCGCTGCACTTCGCGGTGTGGACGCTCGTCATGTGGGCGGTGTTACGGTTCACGCCGGGGCACGCTTTCGGGTTAGCCGTAGCGCTCGGGTTGCCGACGATGTTGCTGCTCATGCCGCTTTTATTCGAC
>JANXNT010001314.1 GCA_025353985.1 Limnoglobus sp. | reverse complement strand
GCCGTTCGCGTGTACCCCGCACAATCGCCCGGCGAACTCGCCGAACACTTCGTGATCGCGCCGATTGGCTTCATCGCGCAGGCGTTCATCCCTGTGCCCGGTGGTGTCGGCGGCGCAGAGGCGGTGTTCGGTTACCTGTATACTCTCATGGACCGCCCCGAAGCGACGGGCGTCATCGGGCGGCTCACAATGCGCACGATCGAATGGTCGCTCGGCCTCTTCGGCTACTTCGTTTTCCTACGTATGAAGGCCGAACTGCCGACTGAACCCAAAGAGTAAACCGTAATGCCCACGCTTCGCACATTCGGTTTGTTGTTGTTGCTGATTCCCATCGGTTGCTCGAAACCGCAGGCGAACACGACTGTTGTGCCGACCGTGGCATCGTCTTCCGCGTCCGTCGTGGTGACGGTCACGCGCCCGATTTCCGTGCCGCTGAACTGGAGCATCGAGCAACCTGGCACGGTGCAAGCGTTCGAATCCACGCCCGTGGTGGCGAAACTCTCCGGCTTCGTGCGCACCGTCAAAGTCGACCTCGGCGATGTCGTGATCGCGGGCCAACTGCTCGCGGAACTGTCGATCCCGGAACTCGTCGAGGAAGCTGCACAGAAGCGCGCGATGGTCGAGTTCGCGGTGGCCGAGCGCGTGCAATCGGTGAAGGGAGTCGAGGTGGCGAAGGCGCAACTAAAATCGTCCGAGGCGATGGTGCTTCAAGCCAAGGCCGGTACCGCGAAAGCGAACGCGGACTTCGCGCGTTGGAAATCCGAATTGAAGCGTGCGGAGAAACTGGTGGCGGAGCGCGTGCTCGATACGCAGACGCTGGACGAAACGAAACGGCAGTATCAATCGGCGGTGGCAGCGAAGGAACAAGCCGTCGCGGTGGTGGCGTCCGCCGATCAGATGGTGCTGGAAATGCAGGCGAAACTGGGCCGCGCGGAAGCCGACATTCAGGCCGCCGAAGCGAAGAAAGGCGTCGCCACCGCCGAGGCCGCACGGGTGGCGGCGCTCGTGGAATACACGCAAATTCGCGCACCGTTCGCGGGGGTCGTCACCGCACGCATGGTCCACACGGGGCACTTTTTGCAACCGACCGCCGGTAGCCGCGTCGAGCCGATGTTCGTGATCGCACGGCAAGACATCGTCCGCGTGTTCCTCGAAGTCCCCGAAGCCGCCGCCGACAAAGCCAGCCTCGGCGCGAAGGCCACCGTGCGAATCCCCGCGATGGGCAACCGCGAATATCCCGCCACGATCACACGCACCAGCCGCATCATCAACCCCGAAACGCGCACGTTGCGCGTCGAAATCGACCTCGATAACAAGGACGGCGCAATCCGGCCCGGCGTTTACGCGGTCGTGCGGATCGCGGTTTCGACGCCCAACGCTATTGTCGTTCCCACCGCCGCCGTGCTGTTCGCCGACGAGACCGCCTACTGTTACACCGTGGAAAATGGCAACGCGATCAAGCGCCGCGTGCAAGTTGGCAAGACCGATGTTGGCAACCTCGAAATCCTCGGCACGAAGCCCGTCAGCGGCCCGCCCACGGAGTACAAACCACTCACCGGCGACGTAAAAATCGTAGTCGGCAACCTCGGTTCCCTCGCCGATGGCCAACCGGTTACGGAGAAAAAGTAAAAATCCCTGCATGATCCCTGCTGAAATTCAATCGCCAATCGGGACTTTCGAAACGCAAGTGATCGAAGTCGTGGGCGAACGCGCGATGGCGAAGCGCGATCACCTCGCGGTCGAGCAACCGCTCGATATTCGCATCGGGTTTGGGCCGGGGAACAACCGCGACCGCAAGACGATTTCGATCACGATGCGGACGCCGGGCCACGATGGCGAACTCGCGGTGGGGTTACTGTTTGCCGAAGGCGTGCTGACGCAGCCGAGCGACGTGTTGCGGATCGTGCAACGCGAACCGAACATCGTGCGCGTGGACTTATCGCCGGGTGTGCGAGTCGATTTGGCGAAACTGCAACGCAGCGGCGTGATGAATTCGAGTTGCGGGCTGTGCGGCAAAACGACGATCGACGGCATCGAAGAATCGTGCGAAATGATACCGCCGAGTGGCACGACGATCCCCGCAACGGTGATTCACAAACTGCCATCGCGATTGCGCGAAGCGCAACCGACATTCGCACAAACGGGTGGGCTGCATGCGGTGGCGCTGTTTAATAGTAACGGCGAGTTACTGGCGGCACGCGAAGATGTCGGGCGACACAACGCCGCCGATAAACTAATCGGTGCGGAGTGCCTGGCGGGGCGGTTGCCGTTGGCGGAGCGCATACTCTTCGTAAGTGGCCGCGCGAGTTTCGAGCTAGTGCAGAAGGCGATTATGGCCGGTGTGCCGGTGTTCGCGGCGGTCGGTGCGCCGTCGAGCCTCGCCGTCGAACTGGCGACGCGGTTCGGTATGACGCTCCTCGGCTTCGTTCGCGATGGGCGGTTCAACATCTACTGCGGTGCGGAACGAATCCGCGTGGAATTGGATGCTTGACAGCGAAAGGATTTTTATGACTGACAATGCCATGACAGCGATACCCGAAGCGATGTGCCCGGAGCAACCGACGGGGTTGACATTGAACGAACCGAAGGCGGTGGCGGCGGGGCTACCGGCGGTCGTCAGTTCGATGAAGCACGTCTGGGGCACGGCGGGCGTGATCCGCGGAACGCGGGCGCTGGCGATGCTCAACCAGAAGGGCGGCGTCGACTGCACGAGTTGCGCGTGGCCCGACCCGGACGACCATCGTGCCTTCGCCGAGTTTTGCGAAAATGGCGCGAAAGCGATCGCATGGGAAGCCGACACGAAAACGATCGGCACCGAATTTTTCCGCACGCACAGCATCGACGAACTCGGCAAGCAGAGCGATTATTGGCACGGCATCCAGGGTCGCCTCGCGGAGCCGATGGTGCTGCGGCCCGGTTCGCGAAACTACGAGCCGATTAGCTGGGACGCTGCATTTGCACTGATTGCGAAGGAGTTAAACGCACTCGCCACGCCGGACGAAGCGATCTTTTACACATCGGGGCGGACCTCGAACGAGGCGGCGTTTCTGTATCAGTTGTTCGCGCGAATGTACGGCACGAACAATTTTCCGGATTGCTCGAACATGTGTCACGAGTCGTCCGGCGCGGCGATGTCGACGACCGTGGGCATCGGCAAAGGCACGGTGAAGCTCGACGATTTCCCGAAGGCGGAAGTGATTCTGATACTCGGGCAGAACCCCGGCACGAACCACCCTCGGATGCTGACGGCACTCCAAAAAGCGAAACGTGCGGGTGCGAAAATCATCGCGGTGAACCCGCTGAAGGAAGCCGGGTTGCTCGCGTTCCACAACCCGCAAGAAGCACGCGGGATGCTCGGCGTCCTGCGCACGCACCTCGCCGATGAATATCTGCAAGTAAAAATCGGCGGCGATCAGGCTTTCCTGAAAGGCGTCATGAAGACGCTGATCGCCAACGAGGAGATCGACGGCGTGTTCGTGGCCGAGAACACCGAAGGCTACCTGGCACTTCGCGAGTCGTTAAAAGCGATCACGTGGGACGCCATCGTCGCGCAGTCGGGGCTAGCGCAAAACGACATCGAACGCATCGCGAACATCCTCGGGAAGTCGAGCAAAATCATCGCCTGTTGGGCGATGGGCCTCACGCAACACATTCACGCGGTCGCCACGATTCAAGACGTCGTCAACTTGATTTTGCTTCGCGGTAGTATCGGCAAACCGGGTGCGGGCCTGTGCCCCGTGCGTGGCCATTCGAACGTGCAAGGCGACCGCACGATGGGCATCTGGGAGCATCCGCCCGCGTGGTTTTTGGATAACCTCGGCAAGGAATTCGGCTTCGCGCCGCCGCGGCATCACGGCCTCGATACGGTCGCGGCGATCAAGGCGATGCACGCCGGGGACGCGAAAGTGTTCTTCGCGATGGGCGGCAATTTCCTGTCTGCTACGCCCGATACCGACTACACCGCCCGTGCCCTGAAACGCTGCTCACTCACGGTTCATGTGTCGATTAAATTGAACCGCTCGCACCTCGTAACGGGGCAGACGGCGTTGATTTTGCCGTGCCTCGGGCGAACCGAACGCGATGTGCAGGGCGACAAGGAACAGTTCATTACCACGGAAAATTCGATGGGCGTCGTACAGGCGTCTCGCGGCAACCTCAGCCCCGTGTCGCCGCACTTACTCAGCGAAACCGACATCGTCGCGCGGTTGGCGCAAGCCACGCTCGGCACGAAGGGAAACATCCCGTGGGCGGACTTCGCGAACGACTACGACCGCATCCGCGACCGCATCGAAAAAGTGATACCGGGCTTCGACGATTACAACGCACGGGTGCGACAACCGGGCGGCTTCTACCTGCCGAACAAGCCGCGCGATGGCCAGTTCCCCACCGCCAACAACAAGGCACAATTTACGGCGACAGCACTACCGAACTTGATGCTCGAACCCGGCCAATTGGCGATGATGACGATCCGCACGCACGACCAATTTAATACGACCATCTACGGTTTGCACGATCGCTATCGCGGCATCCACAACGAGCGCCGCGTGATCTTGATGAACGCGCACGACATTCTGCAACGCGGCTTAAAGTCCGGCGACACCGTCGATTTATGCAGTCACTTTCGCGGTGAAGTTCGCCGTGCAGATCGCTTCATCATCGTCGAATACGACATCCCGATCGGCTGTGCGGCCACGTACTTCCCCGAAACGAACGTGCTCGTGCCGATCGACAGCACC
>JANXNT010001282.1 GCA_025353985.1 Limnoglobus sp. | reverse complement strand
GCAAGCGTGCATACCGTATCATGGGACATCCTTGTTTTGGCGAAAACACCACTTTACGACAAATTATACGCGATCATAATCGACGTAAGTCCGAATTGCGGAAGTTCAAAAACCGTGTTTTTCGTGTTTTTTCGTCTCAATAAGCCCGTTTTTTGATCGCAAATGACGGATCTGAAAGCGATTTTTTTGCCGTATCTCGCACCCTAGCAGTGGGTTACGCCAAATGTTCTTATTGAGACAGACATCTCAAGTACCGACCATTTCGCGCCTAAAAGCGACCAAAAATCGACCGGACGCGCCTTTTCTATGTCACTCCGTGCACTTTCTATGTCACTCCGTGCACTTTCTATGTCACTCCGTGCACGACACGAATTCCGACTTACGTCAAATCGTCTAAAACTTATTGACTTCAAAAATTCGTGTGGGCACGATCCGATTCGTTCCTCGTTTAGCCGCGACGCGTAGGCTTTGCGTAGCGGAGCGCGGGGAACGAAAATGGCGATAGGAATGCAGGGACAGTACCAGCGAACGGCGCGACGTGAGTCCGCCGGTCGTTCTGCGAAACGGTCTGCTTTCCGGCGAACGGCGCGACGTGAGTCCGCCGGTGGTTTTGCGAAATCTGCCGCTATCGTGACGATAGTCTACACGGCACGGAAAATGCGGCCTATATTACCATCGTGTATCGACACACGAGCGAAAAGTGGCCCACGCGATGGAAATTGCGTGCTGTGCGACAGTTACTTCGTTCGGTTCGTGCCTGATGTGTAGAATGTCGTGTTTCCATCGGTTAACGGCTGATGCAAGCTGTTGCGTATTGGAGCCAATCGCTCTGCGAATGAATGCCATGGATGCCGCCCCTCAGACGAAATCGACCGCCGCAAACACACCGCACGACGATGTGTTAGGAACGGTCTCTGCGCAAGCGGACGACACCCGAACGGTGCTCAATCTGCCCCGTGACCCGCACGATCCGGGACTTCCGCCGACCGGTCCACGGCCACTAAGCGGTTCGCAAATGACGATCGTCAACCCGGAAACGGGCGACCGCATTGCGGATTACGTGTTGCAAGATCGCCTCGGCCAAGGTGTGTCATGCCATGTGTTTCGCGCGTGGGACGAAACGAAGCAGTGCCCGGTGGCGATGAAGATCATCAACTGGGCGAATGTTTACGACCGCAACGCCGCGATGAAGCAGATGCGGACCGAAGCGACGGCACTGGCCCGCGTGAAACACCCGCGCGTCGTGCGGTTCATCGATTTCGGCTTCGATCCGCGTTGGCCGTACCTCGTGACCGAGTTCATCGAAGGTCGCCCGATGGGCGAACTCATCCGCTCCGGCGGCGCGCTTCCCCCCGATTGGGCGATGTACACGTTGTCGCAGATTCTCGATGGCCTCGGTGCCGTCTGGCGTGCAGGCATCGTTCACCGCGACATTAAGCCCGATAACATCCTCATCAGCTCCAATGGCGTCGCGAAACTGATCGACTTCGGCTTGGCGAAATCCGACGTGTTGAAAATTGCTGAAGGCAACAGCGGGCCAGAACTGGCCGGCACCGCCGCTTACCTGGCGCCCGAACAAGCCCGCGATGCGAGTTGGGTCGACTTGCGTGCAGACATTTATTCGCTAGGTGTGACGTTGTACGAAGTGCTGACGGGGAAGTTGCCGTTCGAGGGCCGCAACCGGATGCAAATGATCTTCCAACACATGAACACCGCCGCACCGTCCGCCAGTGCGACCAACCCGGAAGTGCCGTTGTTGGCGTCGGACCTCTGCCAATGGATGCTCGCGAAGAACCCCGACGAGCGCCCGCAAACCTTCGAAGACGTCCGCCAGGGCTTCGATACCGTCATGTCCTCGCTCGCGAAAAAATAACCTGCGTCCAATTAGCCGCGACGCGTAGGCTTTGCGTAGCGAAGCGCGGGGCGCAAACTCTCAAAACCAATGTGCATATCCGACATCACCGAGCCGATTCCCCGCGAGGGTCGGGTGCGAGACTCTCGCCCATTTCCACCCGCACACTTGCGAAGTCACAATTGAGTGGTTGCGCATCA
>JANXNT010001260.1 GCA_025353985.1 Limnoglobus sp. | reverse complement strand
CGATCGAGTTCCCCTGCACGCAGTGCCCGCACCGCCAGTTCGAGCGCCCGACCGGCCGATGTTTCTTCGCTGCACACCGTGAAACTCGGCCCGCCGAAGCGGAACGCCCGCGCGATCCGGCTCGCCGCGATGCTCCCGAGCGCACCCATCACGCGGTTCGCATTCAGCGCCGGCCCCACACTATCGGCTTGCGTCGCATCGACTGCTTTTGCCGCCCAGCGCAGGTG
Organism: Limnoglobus sp.; assembly: GCA_025353985.1. Classification (GTDB taxonomy): domain Bacteria; phylum Planctomycetota; class Planctomycetia; order Gemmatales; family Gemmataceae; genus Limnoglobus. The sequence continues at coordinate 1,018 of JANXNT010001260.1, read as the reverse complement.
GTAGTTCGTCGCGTTGAGGTCCAGGCCGAGGCCGACGAACACGCCGGTCATCGGGTCGCCGTGGTCTTTGTCGGTCTCGCGTGCCGTGGTGCAATCGTCGATCGCGGCGGCGGCGGTAATTAGCGACAGCAGTTGCTGCGGCAGCATTTCCTCCAACTCTTTTGGTGGAATGCGGAAGCGGTCGAGCGGCACCGCGATGTCGTCGAGGAAGAAGCCCGGCGTCGGGTTTTCTTCGCTCGTCCAGCCGGAAGTTTTCGGTGTTGGCAAGGTGTCTTCGTCGCCGCCGAAGATGCGTTCTTGAAACGCGCGAAGCGTCTTCCACGGGCCGATGTGTGCGGCCATGCCGACGATCGCGATGCCATCGTTGGCCTTCTTGCGAAGCTCGGAAACCGGCAGGCTCTTCGGGACGACGGCCACGTCGGTCCACTCTTCGAGCAGCAAATGGGCGTTGACGCCGCCGAAGCCGAAGCCGCTGACGGCGGCACGGCGGGGGCCATCGGTTCGCCACGGTTCGGCCGATGTCAGCACGCGGAACGGCGAGCCGTCGTACCGCAAGTTCGCACCGGGCGCGGCGAAGTTCGCCTGTGGTGGCAGCGTGCGCGCGGCGATCGCACGCAGCACTTTCATCGTCGCGGCGGCACCGGCACCGGTCAGCAAGTGGCCGACGGTCGCCTTCACTGAACCGATAACGCACTGCCCCGGCTGGATTTTGTAGCCGCGCCAGAGTTCGGCTAAACTTTCGAATTCGATTGCATCGCCGATCGGTGTGCCCGTTGCGTGACACTCGATCAGATCGACGTCCGACGGCGACCAATTCGCTCGGCGGTATGCTTCGCGCATCGCCCGCAGTTGTCCTTCGACCGATGGCGCAAGCAAGTTGCCGACGACGTCGTTCGACAGGCCCCACCCGGCGAGTGTGGCGAGAATCGTGTCGCCGTGTGCGATCGCATCGGACAGCCGCTTCAGCACGAAGATGCCCGCGCCTTCACCGACGACGAGGCCATCGGCCTGCGCATCG
>JANXNT010001221.1 GCA_025353985.1 Limnoglobus sp. | reverse complement strand
CGAGCGGCAGGTAGCCACAGGTGCGGCTTTCGGCTGTCGCCTCAACCGCAAACACATCATGCTGGAGGCCGTTTTGCAAAACCGTCAGCCAGTTCGGATCGGCACCGAGCGCGGTATTCGCACGGTGCGTGGCAAATTCGGCAAGCGATGGCAGGCGACTCCGCAACGAAGACGCGGTGTGGACGGCAACCGAAATTGCGGCTTCAGAGTGCGGAGTATGCAGGCGAATCATCGTGTTTCCACGGGCGTGTTGATGGTTCATCTGCATTAAGATAGGACGGAAACCGGGTGCGTGCCGATGGTAGGCGAGCGGACGACGGACGTGCTCGTTTCGGAGAGTTCGGCATCCATCGCCGCTTGCCACTGCCATTGCCGTGCCAGCCCCGCATCGAGCCGCGTTTTCGGCTGCCAGCCGATGTGGCTGCGAATTTTCTGCGACTCCGCGAACGTCTGACGCTGATCGCCCAAGAGTGCCGGTTTGTGGACGACTTCGACCGTCCGCCCAGAGAGCACTTCGAGTTTACGAATGATTTCGAGCACCGTTGCCGATTCGCCACCGCCGACGTTGTAAGTTTCGCCAATCGGGGCATCAATGGAGGCAATCGTCGCGTCGATGCAATCGCCGACGTAAGTGCTGCCGCGAATCTGTTGGCCATCGCCGAAGATTTCGATTTGCTCGCCGCGCAAGATCGCACGAATGAACGTGCTGAACGCCATATCCGGGCGTTGGCGTGGCCCATAGACGCTGAAGTAACGGAGCGTGACGAGCGGGATTCCGAACGCTTCGGCGTAGGCTTGCGCGAGATGTTCCGCCGCAAGTTTCGTGACGCCGTACGGCGAGATCGGTCGCGGCTGCGACGATTCGTTACCGAGCGCGAGTTTGCCGTAAACGCTCGATGTCGAAGCGAGCACGAAGCGACGCAATTGCCCCGACGCACGCCGTACCGCTTCGAGTAACCGTTGCGTGGCCTGGACGTTGCACGTCCAGTAGCTGTCGAAGTCCGTCCAACTTTTTTGCATTCCGGGCAGTGCGGCCACGTGGAACACCACGTCAGCTTCTTCGACGATGGCATCGAGCGGATCGGAACGTAAGTCTGCGGAGGAAAAGTGATACCGCGGGTGCGCGAGTACCACCGCCTGATTGTGCGACTTCAGCACCGGGGAATAATACGGCGTGAAGCAATCGACGCCGACGACGGTGTGCCCGCGCCGCAACAGTTCTTCGCAGAGGTGCGAGCCGATGAACCCCGCCGCACCCGTAACAACGCAACGCATGATCGTCTTCCTTACGAACACGAGCGGCTGAGCATCCGGTCGTAAATTGCCGAGAGTTTTTCCATCCGAGCCGGGAAGCTGAAACGCGACTCGATCGAACGCCGACCGGCCACGCGATACTGTTCTCGCAAGTCGGGGCGTACTGCGAGTTCGAGCAATGCGGCGGTCATTCCGGGCAGATCACCCGGAGCAACCAGCGTGCCATTGCTGCCACTATCGATGACGCGTGGGACGCCGTTGATCCGCGTTGCCACCGATGGCACTTCGAGCGCCATCGCTTCGAGGAGCACGTTCGGCAAGCCTTCGCGCAAACTGCTGAGCGCGAAGACATCCATCGCTTCGTAGTAGGTTCGGACATCGGACTGCCAGCCGGCGAGCGTGATGTACGGGCGAACGTGAAGTTCGTCCGCAATCGCTTCGAGCCGCTTGCGGTCGCCACCTTCGCCGACGATCACGAGCCGGACATCGCGGCCAGACTCGCGCAGCGTGTGTACCGAGCGGATCAGCACGTCGAATGCTTTCTCTTCGGCGAGGCGACCGACTGCACCGATGACGAAGGAATCGACGGGCAGCCCGAGTTTCGTTTTGGCTTCCGCAGTTGTCAGCGAACGACGGTAGTCGTCGGCATCGATCGC
>JANXNT010001191.1 GCA_025353985.1 Limnoglobus sp. | reverse complement strand
GCGGACTGACCGAAAACAAAAACAACGCCTCCAAAACGGCCGTCGTGTTCAAAATTCAGGACGATGTCGAAGAGTAAGGAACGACGAGATCGAAACGGATCCGTGGAGAATTGAAGAATGAACATGGCCGATGTTGCGCGGATTGCGTCGTTGGATCAGTTCCGTGGCTACACGGTTCTCGGAATGTTCCTTGTGAATTTCGTCGGGTCGTTTGCGGCCATTAAGGCTGTGCTGCCCGTCCTCAGCCACCACCACACGTATTTCAGCTACGCCGATTCGATCATGCCGCAGTTCTTTTTCGCGGTCGGGTTCGCGTATCGGCTGACGTTCCTTCGCCGTGCCGAAACTCACGGCGCACGCTCGGCGTATTCGCATGCCGTGCAGCGAAACTTCGCGTTGTTGCTCGTTGCGTTCGTCGTTTACAGCGTCGGTTCGCGTTGGGAACAATGGGCCGACGCGACACAACTCGATGTCGTGCTGTTGCGTTGGGCGAAGCAAGATTTATTTCAAACGCTCAGTCACATTGCGGTCACTTCGCTGTGGGTGTTGCCGGTGATCGCGTCGCGGCCGGTCGTACGCATCGCGTTCGCGGTCGGCTCGGGGCTGTTGCATCTCGCGCTGTCGTACGCATTCAACTACCGCTGGGCGAACACGCCACCGAACGGCGTCGATGGCGGGCCGCTTGGTTTTCTCACCTGGACGATTCCGCTGATCGCCGGTTCGCTCGCCTACGATGCGTGGGTTGCGGACGGCAGCCGGGCGCGGGTCGCTCGCCGACTGCTGGTGTGGGGTTTGGCGATCCTGGCGCTCGGCTACGGCCTGACGTGTTTACACCTGGCCCCGTCCGACAGCGACGAATGGCAGTTTCGAATGACCGTATCACCGGCGGCACCACCGTTCGTTTTCGTTGACGTAAAGCCGCCGACCGACAACCTGTTTACCGTCAGCCAGCGTTCCGGGAGCCTGACCTACCTCGTTTTCGGAGCCGGTTTTTCGCTCGCAATTTACGCACTGTTCGTATGGGCATGCGACATCGGAACGCTGCGTATCGGCATCCTGCGAACGTTCGGAACGAACGCACTGCTCGGCTACATTATCCACAGTATGGTCAACGACGCGATCAAACCGTTCGCCCCACGCGACGCCCCACTTTGGTACGTCTTCGCCGCCTTCGGCGTCTCGCTCTCGATCTGTTACTTGTTCCTACGCTATTTGGAGAAGCACCGATTGTTCCTGAAATTGTGATACGATGGCGTCCTCTAAACCCAGCGTTTCGAAAATTTCCATCCGGTACTCTACCACGAGGACATCAAAATGTTTCTGTCGACGAAGCGTAATTGTTTTCTGAGTGCGATCGGCTTTTTCATCTGCGCCGGGAGTGCCGATGCGGCAGAACTGTACGTGGGTGGCGCGACGGTGAGCATCACGCCAGACAAGCCCGTCGCGCTGTGGGGGCAGTTGCATACGCGGATCTCGCTCGGCGTAGAAAGTCCCGTGATGGCGACCGCGTTGGCGCTGGAATCCCGCGATGGCGACAAGATGTTGGATCGGGCCATCTTGGTGGCTTGCGACCTGGTGTTAATCCCCGCCGATGCCCTCGCGAAGACGCGGGCGCGGGTCCAAAAAGCGCTGCCCGGCTTCCCCGTCGACAAAATCATTCTCAGCGCCACGCACACGCATACCGCCCCCGTTCTGACGGAAGGCGTTTATGAAATTCCAAAAGAGGGCGTGATGCAGCCGACAGAGTACGTCGAGTTTTTCGCCGACCGTGCGGCGGAAGCCGTACTGACGGCGTGGAAAGCGCGACAGCCCGGCAAGGCCAGTTGGGGCCTGGGCGAAGCCGTGATTGCGCACAATCGGCGGGCCGTCTACGCAGATGGCACCGCGGTCATGTATGGTGCTACCGACAAGCCGAACTTTCGCATGATTGAAGGCTACGAAGATCACGATGTCAACGTGCTGTTCTTCTGGGACGCCAAAGACAAACTCGTGGCCACCGCAATCAACATCGCGTGCCCTGCACAGGAGGTTGAAGGTCGGTCGGCGGTCAACGCGGATTTTTGGCACCCCGTGCGAGAGACGCTGCGTGCCAAGTACGGAAAAGACCTCCACGTACTCGGTTGGGCCGCGGCCGCGGGCGATCAATCGCCGCGTCCTATGTTTCGCAAACAAGCAGACGAACGGATGCGGAAACTCCGCGGCCTCGACCGCCTTCAGGATATTTCCCGTCGGATCGTACGTGCCTGGGACGACGCCTACGATGGTGCGAAAAACGATTTGCATACCGACATGCCGCTGAGTCACCGAATCGAGCCGCTCGAACTGCCTCGCCGCGAGGTGTCCGAGCGAGAATGGCAATTGGCGAAAGCCGACGTCGCCCTCTACTCCAAAGAAAAAGGGCAGCAGACGATGGTGTGGTGGCACCAACAAGTCGTGACGCGATTCGATCAACAGCGGGCCGGAACCGTCAAGCCGTTCATAATGGAACTCCACGTGCTGCGGCTCGGCGATATCGCGATTGCCACAAATGCGTTCGAGTTGTTCACGGACTACGGAATTCAGATCAAAGCGCGCAGCCCCGCATTGCAGACCTTCGTCATTCAGTTGGCCGGTTCGACCGAAATGGGTAGTTATTTACCTACAAAACGCGCCGTGCTGGGCGGTGGTTACAGTGCGATTGTGCAAAGTAACGAAGTCGACACGGAGGCCGGGCAAATCCTCGTCGACCGAACCGTCGAACGCATCAACACCTTGTGGCCCACGAAGCCGAAATGAGCATCTCATCCGATCGACGTTTCGCCACGACGCAAAATCATTGCGTAGTGAGGCGCGTACGATGTGTTAGAATCCACCACACCCACAGGAGGCTTTCCGATGTCGCTGACCATTACCGACCCCGCCATGCTCGCCACGCTTTCGACCGCCGTCGGTCTGGATTTGGAAGTGCGCGGCCCCGACGGCCAACTCCTCGGCTGCTTCACGCCCGCACCGCGACCGGGAATGCACTTCCCGGAATTCGGGATGACGGATGCAGAGATGGAGCAGCACGATAACGACCCAAACGCAGTTTATGTGACGCCGGAAGTGGTGATGGCCCGACTCCGCTCACTGCGGGGTACGCCGTGAATTATCAAGTCGCTTGGCGGGCCGACATCCTTGATGCGCTGGCGGAAATTTAAGTGAGTATAAAATCGGACCAGCGACATCGTATGGCCGATGGCATCGAAGCTCTGAACGGAAGGCTCGCGGACGATCCGCTTTCCGTGGGTGAGTCCCGTGAAGGAGCGATCCGAATTGCTTTTCCACCGATGTTGGTTGTGCGGTTTCGCGTCAACGAACAAACCAAGATCGTTCGCATCGTGGGTGTTGGGAAATTTGGACGATGACTCGCCGCAGTCGGTGCTTCGCAAATAAACACCGACTGGCGTGCTGTCGTAATTAGTAATCCCCGATCGAATCGCCTTCTGCGCGGCTCACTAACGCACGCAGCACGAGTGGCGAGACGGTTTCGCGCAGGAAGATCACATGGCCATCGGCGAAGACCACATTCGCGCCGCCCGAGTGGAAGCTAAATAGCTCGTCGTTCGCCCCGCAATTCATCGGCGTCCACGGCTTACTACACGACGGGTTCGACACGCTCAGGTGGTAGTTTGGCGTGAACGTCACGCCAAAGGCGTTGTCCGCTTCGGGCCATCGCCAGTGTTTGCGTTTTGTCAGCGACGGGCCGCCTGGCGACGAAATCGGGTCGTCATACAAGGAATCCATTCGCTCGTTGCGGCCGACGTCTTCGGCCACGGCAATCGTGTTGCTCAAGCCATCGCTAATTGCCGCAATCGGCACTTCGATCGAACCGAGCGCACCGGGCGTGAGATAAGCGGAGCCGCTGTATGGCGTGCCACCAGCGGGGTTGATGTTGCAATGTAGCGTCGCGCCATAATCGATGCTGCCGAAGCCGAGGCTGTCGGCGGGGGTGCCACGCAGTGCATCGCTCGGGCAGAGATACGTTTTGATAATGTTCTTCGAGGCCGCAATGTTGCCCGGCGTGGCGTTGTAGGCGAAGTTCATGTCGAACTGCGATGCGAGATTGCCTTGCTCGACGTACGACAAGATATGCACGAATAGCGAGTGAACTTGCTTGTAACCGGGCTGATACGGGTCGGGCTGCACGGTCTTGTTGTTCGCGCCGCTAGTGTACCACGAAATCTGGTACGGGCTGGGCGTGAGACCTTGGCCGCCGGGGGGCAGTTTGCCCGTCGTGCTCTCATAGTTGTGGAGCGCGAGGCCGATTTGCTTCATGTTGTTCGCGCACGTCGAACGCGCCGCCGCATCGCGCACCTTCTGCACCGCGGGTAACAATAATCCGATGAGAATCGCGATAATCGCGATCACCACCAAAAGCTCGATGAGGGTGAACCCTCGCCGTTTGGGAACCATAACTACACCTGTGGGAAAGGATAAAACGAATTCCGAAAGTATCCGGCAATAATAGTGTAGCCGAACTCGACGGGATTATCTGCGCGGAATTGGGAACGTGGGGTTTATTCCGGTGGGGCTGTCGCTTCGACGCGGTTGAGTGCGACGAGGGATTTGCGAAAGGGCGCGAGCCGACTACCCAGGGTGGCAAAGAATTCTGCGTCGACTCCTTCCACGAGTGGCATCGCGCGAACGACGCGTTTTCGGCCCGCACTCGTCAATCGCAAGCACTTCGCACGGCTATCGAAGGGGTGTTCGGTTCGCTGTACCAAGCCTCGTTTTTCGAGCGCGCGCACGACTTGCGAAGTCATCATCGCGTCGGTTTTCGCCTGTCTCGCCAGTTCGATTTGCGTGACGATTTCGCCGTTGTGTGTCAGCCAGTTTAGCGATGCTAACAGCACGAATTGCACGTGAGTCAACCCGACGCATTCGAGCGCAGCCTTCTGTTTGCGTTGCCACAAGTTCCCAACTTGCCACAACAAAAAACCGGCGCTGTCTTCGGGGCCAGCAAACTCCGATGGAAACGGCTCAGGCATGTGTCCCCTCGGCTTTGGCGACCACTGCGCGGACCGCAGCAGGTAACCCTGTGCGAATTCCCTTGCCGATGAGTTTAGCGAACAACCAACCGAGCGGGCCGCGGAACTCGACGCCATCGTCCCACATATTCCAGTTCGCAACATCCGCCCGCACCCGCCACACGGCTTCGGGGTGTACGACGGCAACGATCGTTTCTTGCGCGAGCAGCATTGCGAGCACCCTAATTTTGTAAGTGAGCAGATAATATGCACGATTACAGTAAGCGCGTTAAGGTCACTTCATTTCTAACGCAAAAGCGGCGGCGGGCTGGGCTATGTTGGTCGTTCATCCTGTGAATGGCCGACTGTATAACGTGGTCAGCGATGAACACGCCCAAGGCCCGCTCTGGTTCTCGATCCCGCTCGTCGTCATTGACACTTACGAACCCGCCTTTTACATCAAGAAGATGTTCCCCTTCTCCGTCTCGGCAAGCTTTTTGTACAGGTCGAGCGCAAACTGATTGTTGCCCTCGACGAGCACTGCCAAGTCCTCCGGTGGCACTTCGGCCGGTGGTGGCCCAAGGTCAATCCCCGGTTCGACCGCACGCTGACAGCCAATCGTCAGCCCCAGGCCAACAAGCATCGCGACGGCAACATAGGTGGTTAAATAGCGTTACACGATGACTCCCCGACGTGCAATTTGCAACTGGTATGACTGTAACAAACGAGACGATCGATTGTCAGCGAAGAAGTCCAAAATCCAAAATCTTGAATGCACAAACTTGACAATGGCGTCCACCCACACGAATTCGCGGAGTCAAAAAGCATTCGTTGAAATGACGTAAGTCGGAATTGTGTGGTGTGCACGGACGTACTCAGAAGTGCGCCGAAATGACATAGAAAAGGCGCGTAGTGACCCGAAAAGGACGCGCAATGACATAGAAAAGGCGCGTAGTGACCCGAAAAGGACGGTAGTTCCGTCGAGGGCCTGACGGTCGACCCTCGACGCAAACCACCACAGGAAAGCAGGATACGGCAAAACGCCCCGAAACGCATCCGCGATTCCCGATCAAAAAGTGGCATTTTCAGACGAAAAAACACCCGAAAACACGGTTTTAAAACTTTCGCAATTCGGACTTACGTCGATTATGAGAGGTCCAAATCGCGGGAATGGACTCTCCTATTTCCGGCGGCGATCATTGGGGAGTGCAATCCGCATCGTTCGCGTAACTCGCTCTGCCGATTGACGCCGTTCGCTGTGTCCGTAACCCAAGTGGGAACGAATTCTTTACGGGTAGATGATATGCCAAGTTACAACCCTGCCGACATCGAACGCCGGTGGCAGCAATATTGGGACGCGAACCAGACCTTTCGCACGCCCGATACCGATGGCGGCAAGCCGAAGTATTACATCCTGGACATGTTCCCGTATCCGAGTGGCAGCGGGCTGCACGTCGGGCACCCCGAAGGCTATACGGCGACCGATATTCTCGCCCGCTTCCAGCGAATGCGCGGCTATCACGTGCTGCACCCGATGGGCTGGGATGCCTTCGGACTGCCCGCCGAACAGTATGCGATCCAGACTGGCCAGCACCCGCGAACGACCACCGTTGCGAACATCAATACCTTTCGTCGGCAGATTCAGTCGCTCGGCTTCAGCTACGACTGGAGCCGCGAAGTCGATACGACCGACCCGAGTTACTTCCGCTGGACGCAGTGGATTTTCCTACTGATTTACGACACGTGGTACGACCACGATTTGCAAAAAGGCCGCCCGATCAGCGAGTTGCCGATCCCGCCCGAAGTGACGGGGGAAGCGGCGATACGCAAGTATCAGGATGGCTTCCGGCTGGCGTATCAGGCCGAACAACCGGTGAACTGGTGCCCCGAACTGGGCACAGTGCTGGCCAACGAAGAAGTCATCGACGGCAAGAGCGAACGCGGCGGTTACCCCGTCGTGCGGACACCGTTGAAGCAATGGCTCTTGCGCATCACCGCGTACGCCGAACGCCTGCTCAGCGACCTCGAACCGCTCGAATGGTCCGAGAGCATCAAGCACATGCAGCGCAACTGGATCGGCAAAAGCGAAGGGGCGGATGTTCAATTCGAGGTCATGCCGGGCGGATACATCATCACGGTCTACACGACGCGGCCGGATACGCTCTTTGGTGCGACGTACATGGTGCTGTCGCCAGAACATGCACTTGTGGACACGATCACGACGCCGGAACAGCAAGCGGCGGTGAAGGCTTACCAGCAAGACTCTTCGCGGAAGTCGGACTTCGAGCGGACGCAGTTGGTGAAGAAGAAAACAGGCGTGTTTACTGGTGCCTACGCCATCAATCCGGTGAACGACGCGAAGATCCCGATCTGGATCGCGGACTATGTGCTGGCCACCTACGGCACCGGTGCGATCATGGCGGTGCCCGCGCACGACGAACGCGATTTCGCGTTTGCGAAGCAGTTCGATTTGCCGATTGTCACCGTGGTGACACCGAACGAAAAGTGGCTCAAAGACACGGCCAGCACGATCGACAATTTGAAGTTCGCGTACACCGATGATGGCGTCGCGATGAACTCCGGAATGCTGAACGGCATGACCACCCATGAGGCGATGCGCAAGATCGTCGCGTGGCTGATCGTCGAAGGGAAGGGCGAATCGCGTACGAATTTCAAGCTGCGCGACTGGCTGTTTAGCCGTCAGCGCTATTGGGGCGAGCCGTTCCCGATCTTGCACGGCGACGATGGCAGTGTCATTCCGCTGTCAGTCGACGAACTGCCGTTGATGCTCCCGGAAATGAGCGATTATAAGCCGACCGGTAGCCCCGATGGCCCTCTGGCGAAGGCGGCCGACTGGCTGACCGTCGTGCGCGATGGCAAGACCTATCGCCGCGAAACGAACACGATGCCGCAGTGGGCGGGTTCGTGTTGGTACTTCCTGCGCTACATCGACCCGCACAACGCGAATGCCTTCGCCGACCCCGCAAAACTGAAGGAATGGCTACCCGTCGACCTGTACATCGGCGGCGCGGAACATGCCGTGCTGCACCTGCTCTACTCGCGATTCTGGCACAAAGTGCTGTACGATCGCGGCTACGTCCACTGCCCGGAACCGTTCCAGCGACTCGTGAATCAGGGGATGATTCTGGGCGAAAACAACGAGAAAATGTCGAAAGCTCGCGGTAACGTCGTCAACCCCGACGATGTCGTGAAGGAGTACGGGGCCGATAGTTTGCGGTTGTTCGAGATGTTCATGGGGCCGCTCGAAGCGGTGAAGCCGTGGAGCACAAAGGGCGTCGAGGGCGTGTATCGCTTTCTCAGTCGCGTTTGGCGAATGATGATTGACGATGCCGCCGAAACGCCGAAATTACACGCAAATGTTCGCGACGTGTCACCCGATGCGGAGACGCTTCGCATTTTGCATCGCACGATTCAAAAAGTGACCGAAGACACCGACGCACTAAAGTTCAACACCGCGATTTCTGCGATGATGCAGTTCGTCAATTACATCACGCAACTCGAATCGCGGCCACTGTCCGTGCTGTCGCCGTTCGTGTTGTTGTTAGACCCGTACGCGCCACACATTGCGGAGGAACTCTGGGCCGCGCTCGGCCACACCACCACGCTCGCTTACGAGCCGTGGCCACAATTCGACCTGGCACTCACCAAGTCCAGCACGATCGAAATCCCCGTGCAAGTGAACGGCAAAATGAAGGTGATTCTAACCGTGCCGCACGACATCGACGCCGCCACACTGGAAGCCGTCGCCAAAGCCGACCCGAAGATTATCGAAGCGATCGCCGGGAAAACAATCCGGAAAGTGATCGCAAAACCCCCACAAATGGTGAACCTCGTTGTGGGGTGAAATATCGTCTGCGACTCACTCGGTCGGTTTCCGCTTTGCGGCTCGGCGCGGTTTCGCAACGGTTTCCACAACTGGCTCGGCGGCGGTTTCCGGTTCGGAACCGACGTCGTTATCGTGGTCATCGGCGTCTTTGACGTGGTTTTCGCGATCCACGAAGATCACTCGAGGTTTGTGTTTCTTCGCGTCGCGGCTCTTCAAATCGGTGAAGGTGGCGATGATGACGACATCGCCCTTCTTGATGTGGTGGGTGCCGCCGCCGTTGACCTGAATGACACCGGTGCCACGCTCGCCGAGTATCGCGTACGTGATGATGCGGCTGCCGTTCGTCACATCCCACACGTGAATTTGCTCGAAGGGCAGGATGTCCGCCGCATCGAGCAAGTCCGCGTCGATACTGAGGCTACCCTCGTAATGGATGTTCGTCTCCGTTACGATCGCGCGATGGATTTTCGATTTCAGTACCGTTCGCCGCATGGTAATCTCAGTGAGTTCGACAGCCAATTTGGGCACTCGTATTGTACGAAAAGCGAATGCGTGAGGAGACGACTATGCGGTATGTTTTGGTACTGGTGGCGAGCTTTACCGGTGTGGCCGTCGCGGTGGCGGCCCCGCCAGATCGTGCGGCACTGCTTCGGAAAATGGAACTGGCGATGGGACCGTTGCCCGGCGCGGATCGCAAAGTGCCCCTCGATGTGAAGATGGTCTCCGAGGAATCGTTCGAATGGGGCACGCGGAAGAAAATCACCTTCGCCACCGAGAAAGGCGACCGCGTTCCGGCGTGGTTGCTGATCCCGAAAGTGACGGGCAAACGGCCCGCCGCACTCTGTTTGCACCAAACGATCACCATCGGTAAAGATGAACCGGTCGGCCTCGGCAAGCAGGAATCGAAGCAACAGGCGTTGCACCTCGCGATCCGCGGCTACGTCTGTCTTGCACCGGATTACCCGAGTTTCGGCGAGTACAAATACGATTTTCCGGCCGCGTTCCAAGCCGGTTTGTACCAGTCGGGAACGATGAAAGCGATCTGGAACAACATGCGGGCGGTCGATCTGTTGCAGTCGTTACCCGAAGTCGACGGCGAGCGCATTGCGGTCATCGGCCACTCGCTCGGTGGGCACAACAGCATGTTCACGGCGGCGTTCGACGAGCGGCTGAAAGTCGTCGTTTCGAGTTGCGGCTTCAATAGTTTCCACAAATACTACGGCGGTAATCTGAAGGGCTGGTCGAGCGATCGCTACATGCCGAAAATCGCATCGGAGTTTGGCAGCGACGCGAAAAAGATGCCGTTCGACTTCGACGATGTCGTGTCGGCAATCGCCCCGCGCGCGTTCTTCGCGATGTCGCCGATGAAGGATTCCAACTTTGAAGTGTCCGGCGTGAAAGACGTGATCGCGAAGCTGGAGCCGATCTATCAGGCGCTCGGCGTGCCAGAGAAGCTGAAGGCAGTCTATCCCGATGCAGGCCACGAATGGCCGGAGCCAGAGCGAAAAGCCGCATACGAATTTATCGACCGCTGGCTGAAACCGTAGCCGATTCAGCGAATGCGTAGCGCCTTGGCGGCTCGACTGCGTATTCTTCGGGGAGGATTTCATTCAACTGAAGACACATCAGCGCGGGCCATCCACCAAAGAAACCTTCCCACGAAGCGATGTTCAAAACCGGCGGTCGAAAGTGGTCGCGTAATGGCATGTCGTTCTCCGTTGCTAATTGTATCGCTTCTCACCCCACGATCACGCGGGGCTTTCGGTCGTCTGATACGTTCGAGCCGCGGATCAGCGTGTACACCAGCCACGGTACGTTCCCGTGACCGAACATCACGAAGTGCAAGTTCGCGGACACCGGGTTCTCCGCCGACCAGCCGAAGTGGACTTCGGGTAC